>NZ_JBWKYN010000034.1:0-39622 GCF_059423785.1 Arcicella sp. GW458-12-2-14-TSB2
ACGTATGATTTTGAACTTTAAGATACCTACTTTGATTTTTTAATTTGTTTTAATCACAAATATTGGTCAGAATAAGCCTATGTTTTTGCTTTTGTTTCATAATCAATAAATAGATTCGAAATTAATTCAATTTGTCTCTCTTTAAGACTCGAATAACATCACTCCTATTTTTAAAATTAATTCAATTTGTCTCGTTTCTTAGTATAAGTAGTCTATTCAAAGGAACTTTAATTAATTCAAAAAGTCTCTGTTGGTTAACAAAAGGATTTTATTAAAATGACTTGTATTCATTCAAATTGTCTCGTTTGTGACTCCTGAAATCTACTTTGAATGCATTCAAAAAGTCTCACTTTGCTGACTAATAAATAGTTAGCTATTCATTCAAATTGTCTCGCTTCAGAGTTTTGTAAATCTATTTGAACTACTTTAAAATTAATTCAAATTGTCTCTCTTTGCAGCCATTTCTTTCGCTTAGAATTCGTAAAAATACATTCAAAAAGTCTCGCTTGTCATATCTTTCTGGATTTGAATTAATTCAATTTGTCTCGTTTATGCATTCAAATTGTCTCTTTTAAAAATCGCTACAGATGTATTGTTATCTTGGGGATACTGAAAAACAATAAAACAACACCCTTATTGAAGGTAAAAGGCGAGTGGAGTATAATATTAAAAGATACATGTAAAGACATTCAATTTGTCTCACTTCTAATATTGGTATTAGTATGAGAGCATTGGGTCCACAATGAACCCAATGCTCTATTTACAGGATAGTTTGTTATAAACAAACAAGCCTGTAGACCTAGAAAAGAACATGTTATAAATATTTTAAAATATTATTTCATAAAAAGGGTATATAATTTATACTTCTACATCTTTATCATGAAACCAAATAAAGTGCAATAATTCCTATGCAGCATTATAAAAACTATAGACCAGAAGATTTTGCTTCTGACGCGTCATTCAGAAGATGGGTGTTGGAAGGAAATGATTACGATACAATATTTTGGGAGAATTGGATAGACAACAATCCAGAAAAAAGAGAAGACATTGAAAATAGCAAAAATATATTATTATCAATTACCAATGCCTTTAATCAAATATCAGATGATGAATTACAAGAAGAATTAGAAAAACTTGAATTTAAACTGGATGAAAAGGAAGATGCTCAATCAAAATTGAAGACATTTTTATTCAACAGACGGTTTTTTTATGTAGCGGCATCTGTAGCGATGTTATTAGGCGGATTTTGGTGGTTTGTAAAACAAACAGGAAATATGCGGTATGGTGATATGTTATTCCATTCAAATAAAACAGTATTAGTCAATAACGATTTGATAGAAAAAGAAAACTTTACAGGTCATCAAATAACGGTAGCATTGGCGGATGGTAGTATTGTAATCCTGCAAAATGAAAGTAAGATTAGTTATCCAAAGACATTTGCGAAGGAAAAAAGAGAAGTATATTTAGAAGGAGAGGCATTTTTTGAAATTGCAAAAGACCCACAAAAACCATTTTATGTATTTGCCAATGATTTAGTAACTAAAGTATTGGGAACAAGTTTTTCGGTTAAAAACGATAAAATTTCAAAAAAAGTAAAAGTTATTGTAAAAACCGGTAGAGTTTCAGTATTTGAAAGAACAGAAGAAAACCTGAATAAGCAACAAACTCAAACACAATTAGATGGGTTAGTACTTACGCCAAATCAGCAAGTGGTTTTTGATGAAGTAGATAAAAGAATGCAACGGTCGACGGTAGAAAATCCAGAGATTTTAGCGATGCCAATTCAAAAAAACTTGTTTGAGTTTGACCATACGCCCATTGCAGATGTATTTAAAAAGTTAGAAGAATCGTATGGTTTGAAAGTAATGTTTGATAAAGATGTAATGAAGAATTGCTATTTAACGGCCTCGTTGGCTGATGAACCATTGTTCGAAAAACTACTTTTGATTTGTAAAACAATAGATGCTAGGTACGAAGTTATCGATGCACAAATAATAATTTATAGCAAAGGATGTATTTAAAATAACCCAATAAAATGTATGATGAAATAGCCCAATCAAAGAAAAAACGTATTAAAAAATAAGGCGAAAGTGCTGCAACACTCTCGCCTTGTGAACCCCAAAAATCTGTTGGCTAAGATTACACCCATATAAATGGGTGATTGGGAGAATTTTGCCAAATCAAAACAATGACAAAACAAACAAATGTATGAAAAACAGATTACTATTTCAAAAAACAATTTTAAAAATCATGCGAATAAGTCTGTATCAAGTACTTATGGCGATTGTATTCACAACCATCGCACAAGCTCATAAGACAATCGCTCAGGAAATACTTGAACGCAAAGTTTCAGTGCAATTATATAATCAGAATATTGAGTCTATTTTACATACAATCGAGAAAGCTTCTGAAGTACAGTTTATGTACAACCATCAAATTTTTGATAGTAAACAGAAAATATCATTTAATGCTGAAAACGAAAAGCTCAATAAAGTATTAGACAGACTATTAAGTCCGCTAAAAATAGATTATGAATTAGCAGGAAACAGAATTATATTAAAAAGAGGTTTGAAGTCGATTGCTAGCATTAGCACAATCGAAAATTTAAGTACTGAATTAATTCAAGCAGAACAGTTAGTAAAAGGAAAAATAACTGATGAAAAAGGAGAGGGGATACCCGGTGCCAATGTCTCCATTAAAGGAACGCAAAAAGGAACTTCCTCTGATGCATTGGGTAATTATACTATTTCAGTACCTGATGAGAAGGCAGTTTTGATATTTTCTTCTGTGGGTTTTGAGAAAAAAGAGATTGTTGTTGGGAAACGTATAAACATTGACGTGACGCTAGCTAACGATGTTAAATCACTGGAAGAGGTAGTCGTAGTGGGGTATGGTACAGCAAAAAAAGCGACGTTAACAGGGTCTGTGTCAACTGTTAATGCAGCTACTTTTAAAGATAGAGGCCCAGTGTCAAGTCCATTAGCAGCTTTACAAGGACAAGTTGCTGGTGTTACCGTAACCCGTAGTTCGGCACAGGCTGGTCGTGAGGGTTGGAATTTTCAAATTCGTGGTGCTTCCTCTGCGAATGCTACAGAACCATTGGTCATTGTAGATGGTGTTCCTGTGCCAAATGTAAGTGCTTTGAATTCTTTTAACCCGAATGATATTGAAAATATCTCATTTTTGAAAGATGGAGCTGCGGCTATTTATGGGTCAAGAGCAGCTGGCGGTGTTGTTTTGATTACTACTAAGAGAGGAAAGTCTGGCAAAATGACTATCGAATATAATGCTTCTACTTCCTTCAAAAAAGTAGGTCTGTTACCAAAACTAATTGATATCAATGGTTGGGGACCAATGATGAAAGAAGCCAGAACCGCAGATGGATTTGCACCTACCGATATTTGGTATAATTACGGTAATGTATCAATGTTAGCATTGGCTGCTGGAAAACAGTGGCTTACGAAAGCAGAATATGATGCTTTGAGTCCGAATGGAGCAAGTTTATTTTCAGATGTTAAAGATTTCACCTTTTTCAACGGAACAGAGCAAGATATGTTGTGGGGAAATGCTCGTTCATCAGAACATCAGTTGAGTATCTCTGGCAGAACAGAAAAAGCAGGATACCGTATCTCATTAGGATATTTAGACGACGGAAGTTTATTGAAAGTAGGCAATAACTCGGCTAAGCGTTATAACTTCCGTATGGCTCATGATTATCAGTTTACTAGTAAACTAAGGATGGAGACCAATCTCTCTTTTGAAAAACAAGATATTACACAACCTACTTACCTTGGAGATATTGTAAATAACGGTAATCAGCCGGGTAAGCCCTTAAGTGGACTAGGATTGACTGGAAAGCCATATATTTGGGGCTCAGGTTTAGGCAATGCCTCTGTAAACCAGATTGCGAGTTTAGGTGGAGATAATGATGAGTACAATAATCGTTTAAATACGAATTTAAATTTAACGTATAACTTTTCACCATCATTCAAGGCAGTAGGTTTTGCTGGATATTATTTGTTCAATACAGATATTAGAACTTTAGGAAATGCGATTCCTTGGTATAATTATGCAGGTGATATTTTACTTTCAACATTACCTACACGTAGCTTTTATCAACGCTCTACCAGACAAGAAGCTAATTATAACTTGAATGGATATTTAGAATATGATAAACAAATTGGAGATAAACATAACATCAAAGGAGTAGTAGGAGCTCAGTTTGAGCGTTTTGAGAAAAACATCTATATCGCTAAAACCTTTGATGTGTTAGCTAATGTACCACCGTCGTTATCGCTAAGTACAGGTGATGGGACTTCAAAAACAGTCCAAGAAACACAATTTCATATAGCATTGGCGGGATATTTTGGTCGTTTGAACTATAACTATGCAGATAAATATTTTGTAGAGGCTAATGCACGTTATGATGGTTCTTCAAAATTCCGTGCACAAGATCGTTGGAAATTATTTTATGGTATTTCTGGAGGATGGCGTTTGAGTGAAGAAACCTTTATGAAGGATTTAGGCATATTTGATGAATTAAAACTAAGAGGTTCGTATGGTATAATGGGTAATCAAAGTGGAATAGATAACTATGACTATATTCAATTTTTGAACTTAGCATATTCAACATCTTCTACTGATGCAAACTACCCAATTATTGGTACTAGCCCAGTAGTGCGTGTTGCACCTACAGGTACATTGGTAGCTTATGACCGTACATGGGAAAGGTTGGAGTCTAAAAACATAGGACTTGATTTTACTTTATTGAATAGAAAACTATCAGGAACATTTGAATATTTCTGGAAAAGAAATAATAATATGTTATTAAGTAGAACTTATTCGGCTGTGATTGGTGCCTCGGCTCCTAAAGGGAATAATGGCGATTTATCTGTTTGGGGGTGGGATTTTTCTTTGAACTGGAGAGATAAAATTGGGGATTTCTCGTACCGTATTGGGGGGAATATTTCAGATAATCAAAATAAGTTAGTGAATTTTGGTGGACAAAATATTATCAGTAGCGCCAACAGAGGTTTCAATAGTGCCGTTGAAGGTTACCCAATTGATTCATATTTTGGTTTAGTGTATGATGGACGTATTCAAACAGCAGAGCAATTAGCCAATTATAGAAAATACATTACTGGAAATAATATCGGTATGCCAGCAGGTGCAGAAACCGCTCAAGCTAATAATAAATTGGCCTTGGGGGATAATATGTACAAAGATGTAAATGGCGATGGAAAAATTACGTTCCCAGAAGATGCGGTTTTTTTAGGAACAGACAGACCTCGTTTATCATATTCATTTAACGGTGGTATTGAATATAAAGGCTTTGATGTGAATTTTATATTCCAAGGAGTAGGTAAAAGAACAATCGTTCGTGACGGTAACTGGCGTATTCCAGCGGCTGTAATTTTCCAAGCTCAGAATGCGGCTTTCCAAGACCAATGGTGGACACCAACTAGGACAGACGCTACTTTGCCTCGTATTTCGAGTACTGGAACAATCAATAACTACAACTATTTTCCTTCTAACTGGGTAGCTGAAGATGGCTCTTATTTAAGATTGAAAAATATAGTAATAGGTTATACTATTCCAAAAAGCATAACTCAGAAAGCTAAAATTGAACGCTTAAGAGTTTACTTTTCAGGAAATGATTTATTTGAATTCTCAAAAATTAAGGATGGTTGGGATCCAGAAGCACCAAGAACAGTTTCAAATGCTGGTGATTCTGATAACCTAAACGTAAGTACAACCAGTCAACGTTATCCATTTTATCGCTACTTTACTTTTGGTGTTAACTTAACATTTTAAGACTTTAATAGCTGATATTTCATTATGTACAATTACAATCATTGAGAATTTTAAAATTAATAAGGAAATGAAATTTAACAATAGATATTTAAAAATAGCACTAGCAGGACTATTACTAACCAACGTTAGCTGTAATAGTTTGGTTGATATGAAACCTATCAATGAGATTTCTGATGCAGATTATTGGAAAACTGCCGATCAGTTTAAACTAGCTGCTAATGAATTTTATACATATTTACGCACTTTTACTGATGTAATTAATGATAATCCACATTCAGACCGTCGTAGTGATATCGTTTATGTAACAGGTGGTTCTGTTTATAGCAATGGTTCAAATACTATTCCAGCATCTGATGGTAATTGGAATACTGCTTATGCAAGGATTCGTGCTACTAATTATTTATTGGATAAAGCAACCACCTATAGTCAACCTGCTGAAATACAGAAATATATAGCCGAAGCAAAGTTTTTTAGAGCATACATCTATTTCGATTTATTACAGCAATTTGGAGGAGTACCAATCGTTTCAAAATTATTGACAACTACTTCACAAGAGCTTACTAATCCAAGAAATACCAGAGATGAAGTAGTAGATTTTATTGTGCAGGATTTAGAAGCGGCCATAGCCATACTACCAACAGAAAGTGCTATTGCAACCACTGATAAAGGAAGAATAAGCAAAGGAGCGGCACAAGCTTTTTTAGGAAGAGTAGCCTTATATGAAGGGACATGGCAGAAGTCAAGAGGAAATACAACACGCGCGAATACTTTATTGGATAAAGCCATTGCTAATTCTGACGAAGTTATCAAAAGTGTTCAATATGAATTGTTTGCACCTGTTGCCTTAGGAGACTCTGCACAAAAATATCTGTTTATTTTGGAGAACCAGCAGTCAAACCCAGCAAACATTACTAAAGCAGCTAATAAAGAGTATATCCTAGCAAATAGATATGATTTTGCCACACGTCAAATACGTTTTAATGTTACTCACACATTGTTAAACAATGTTGTATGGGTTACTCGTAAATTCGCTACCATGTATCTTAGCAAAGACGGTTTACCTATTGAAAAATCGCCATTGTTTAAGGGATTCGCCACGACTACTTCTGAATACCAAAACAGAGATAACCGTATGAAATATAATATGATGCTTGATGGCAATTATTATTTTGACAACGAGAATCCGGGCGCTAGAACAAACTGGAAAGGTGATGCTGCTGAACTTGCTTTATCACGTGGAAAGCATAAATCAAATACTGCTTCTGGATACGGAAACCAAAAGTTTTGTACAGAAAGACGTTTAGATGATAATCAAGAGGGGTATGACTATCCCGTAATCAGATATGCTGAGGTATTATTAAACTATGCTGAAGCAGTGTATGAAAGAAACGAAGCAATATCAGATGTTGATTTAGACAAGTCGCTTAATTTGGTTCGTAATCGTGTAAACAAAACGATGCCAAAATTAAGCAATGGCTTCGTGCAAGCTAATGGACTTGATTTAAGAACAGAAATTAGAAGAGAGAGAACGATTGAGTTATATTTAGAAGGATTTAGAAGAGATGATTTGATTCGCTGGAAAACGGCGGAAGTAGAAATGCCCAAGCCAATTGAAGGAATTACGTGGACTGGTACAGCTTATGAGACTTATTGGTCAGGTATTAAAAATAATGTTGTCAATGGTAATTATCGTTTAGAATCGAGTAGAGTATGGCAAGAAAAGCATTATCTATTGCCACTTCCATCACAACAACTACAATTAAACACTAATCTTGTACAGAATACAGGCTGGTAAAATATTACTTATATATTATATTTCTTTTAATAGGGACAACACATTGTGTGTCCCTATTTTTATTGAAAACTATTGTAGAGAAGATTATTTAAAAAGTACAATTGTATTATTATGTATTTATATTTATAATAGTCTATAAATCAAATATTTAATTTGATTATTTGTGATAAGTATCTGTGGCTAATTATTAGCTAAGTTATAGTTTAATGTTTCCAATCTAACCCATTTGTTCTAAAAGGAACAACAGGTAAATTGGACTCATTTACTAAGTTGGGCATCGCAGTTTCGTCCCAAGCAAAACGGACATATTTGGGTTTGGTAATTTCAGTATTTGAAACAATGATTTTGTTGCCTTGTATTTCAGCTTTAGCCTTTAAAAATGTCCCATCCACACCTGCAATCTGAAACCAATTAGGCTCTTTTCCATCATTTGTTTTAAAAGATTGTACCTCGTCAAAACGAAGAATAATCTTTCCCTTTTTGACCTTCATTTTTTTATAGTGAGGGTTTTTGTAAGGAATGCCTTTTTGTCCATAGTCTTTAGCTAAAGCAATGGCTGATAGTCTTTTGCCTACTTCCCATTTGTACGAAGGATGTATGTCAGCAAGGTTATCTACCAAGTCGGTTACTACAACCATCCCAGTATTTGGAATTTTAAGCGTTAATGCTTGAGCTTCCCAAAACTCAGGAAGGGTTTCGTTGGTGTGACTTATTTTGTCTTTACGTTTGCTATAATAATATGGGGCAATCTGTACAAAATAAAATGGGAGGGAAGCGTCAGCCCATTTATTGCGCCACGCATCAATCAATAATTTTGATTTTTCGGTATAACGGATTGTCTCATTTAACATACAATTAGATTCACCCTGATACCATAATATACCTTTGATAGCGAAAGGCGCCAATGGTGCAATCATACTTTCATAGTTTTTTCCAATATCTGAACCATCTATTTTACTAGTTTCGCCTAAGTCTTTGGCAAAAAAAGGAGAAGACTGGTAACTTTCAAGGGGTGTCCATGGTTCAATACGACTACCACCCCAAGAAGAGCTAATAATTCCAACTGGCACATTGAGGGTATTTTGTAATTGTTTAGCAAAATAAAATCCTATTGCCGAAGCTTTTCCCATAGGTTCCCCTGCTGCTTCCGACCAGCCCTTTGTACTGATATCTGTCAAGTTAACTTTTTTATCAACCGTCAGTAATCTGATACTAGAATATTGCTTGGTTAAATCAATCGCTGAACTATCAATACCTTTCTGAGGCTTTGCATAATTTTTCAATAAGCTCATTGGGTATTCCATGTTCGATTGCCCCGAACATAACCATACCTCACCAACCAAAATATTGTTTAATAAAATGGTAGAATCGCCCGAAATAATCAATGTTCTAGGTTCAAAAGAAGGCTTTTCGGCTTGTAAGGTAGTTTTCCAAACCCCCTTTTCATCTGCTTGTGCTACAGATTGTTGTGTCCCAAATTGTATAGATATAGTTTTCTGTGGGCTACTCCATCCCCAAATAGTAATAGGTTTATTGGCTTGCAAAACCATGTTACTGCCCAATACGTTAGGCAAACGAATTTGTGCTTGAATGGCAGAAAGTAATAGGATATTAACAAATAAGAAGGAGAAGATTTTCTTCATGTGAAATGTTAATTAATATTCAAGATTTTAATAATATGTTACAATAATACTAAAAGCAATTACTGACAAACATATACTAATAAGATGGCGAAGGCAAAAAATAGCCTAAACATCAAACACTGACATTTAGGCTATTTTAGTTACTTAGTTTTATGATTTTAAAGTAAAATCATAAAACTTCAAATGTGTAAGTTTTACCTTTTTGAGTGGTAAAATCATATAAGAAAGTCGGAGTGATTTCTGGCAGTTTAATAGTTGCTTTTGGTGAAATAATAGGTTTTTCTGTTATTTCCGTTACAAATAAAGGATTACTATTTTCTCCTTTGGCAACTTGTAAATTAACACTTTTAGTTTTTAACGCCGTAACAGTCCGCAAACGACAATTCCCGCCAATGGTTGATTTGATTTGTAGACTTTTTATTTTCCCATTTTCCCAAGTCATTTTTACAATCTCAAAACCACCACGTGTTTTTAAGCCTGTAATACTTCCTTTTTCTTTCCAGAAATCGGGTAAAGCAGGTAGTAAATAAATAGCTCCATCATAACTCTGCACTAACATTTCGGCAATGCCCGAAGTACAGCCAAAGTTTCCATCTATTTGAAAAGGTGCGTGAGCATCAAACAAATTGGGATAAGTACCCCCACCAGCTGCATTCACCCCTAAGGGTGATAATTGGTTTTGAATCAATTTATGGGCATGGTTTCCGTCTAACATCCTTGCCCACCAGTTTACTTTCCAACCCATACTCCACCCAGTTGAAATATCCCCACGTTGATTAAGCGTATTGCCTGCTCCTACAAATAACTCAGGAGTACGATATGGCGAAATCTGACTTGAAGGGAACAACCCATATAAATGAGAAATATGACGGTGCTTATCGTTCGGGTCATCTATATCTTCCATCCATTCTTGTACTTGGTTATGCTGACCAATACGCATAGGCGATAAGCGATTACGAACAGTTTTAAGCGTATCCACCAATTTATCATCTTTTTTTAATATTTCAGCCGCACGTATTGTCACACTTAACATATCAAATACAATCTGATTGTCCATCGTCACACCAGCATCAAAAGAAGAACCTTGATGAGCAGCAGGAGCATTTTCTGGAGAAGTTCCTGGGTTTATCACCAGGTACTTATTACGAGGATCTTCCACCAAATCATCTACAAAGAATAAAGCTCCGCCTTTTAAAATGGGGTAAATTTCAGCTAGATATCCTTTGTCGCCCGTATAAAGATAACGTTCCCACAAATGCTGACATAACCAAGCACCACCCATGCTCCAAACACCCCAAAAAATACGGTCAACTGGGCCTGTTATTCTCCACAAATCTGTATTGTGGTGTGCTACCCAGCCTCTTGAACCATACATCGTTCTGGCTGTTTCCTGTCCCGTTTCTGACAATTCTTTAATCATCTTAAACAAAGGCTCGTGCATTTCAGATAAATTAGTTTTTTCAGCAGGCCAATAATTCATCTGCGTATTGATGTTGATAGTATATTTACTATCCCAAGATGGAAACATCTTTTCATTCCAAATGCCCTGTAAATTAGCAGGTTGTCCACCAGAATTGGAAGAAGAAATCAATAAATAACGACCGTATTGAAAGTATAAACTAGCAAAAGTTGGGTCATTATTGGTTCTAAATTCCTCTAAGCGAACATCAGTAGGCTTGCTTTCTGCCACTGGATTATAACCTAAATCTAATTTCACTCGATTAAAATAATGCTGAAAACTAGCGATATGTTCGTTGAGTAAAGTGGCATAAGGTTTTGAGATAGCTTTTTGTAAATCTGTTTCACATCTAGCTGCTTCGTTACCTGTCAGGTCTTTATAAGTATTATAATTTGTGGCGATATTTACGTAAATAGTCACCTCGTTTGCTCCGACAATGCTTGTAAGGGTATCATTAACGGTAATGTTTCCGCCTTGTAGCTTAAAAGTTGTCTGCGCATTGAATTTGAGTGCACCCCCTGCTACGCCTTCATGACCTGTAGTAGCTCC
This sequence comes from Arcicella sp. GW458-12-2-14-TSB2, assembly GCF_059423785.1. NCBI lineage: Bacteria > Pseudomonadati > Bacteroidota > Cytophagia > Cytophagales > Flectobacillaceae > Arcicella > Arcicella sp. GW458-12-2-14-TSB2. The sequence goes on from NZ_JBWKYN010000034.1 coordinate 11,261, forward strand.
ATGCAAAATCAATTGTTTTTTAGCATTGGTGCTGATTTTAACATCTTTTTGTGGAGTTGTAAAAAATGCATCAAAAGATATACTATTAGCTTTGTTGGCGGTAATATGCATAATCAATGTATTCGCAGGAGCAGATACATAAGCTGTTCGGGTGTATTGCACACCGTCTACAATATAGGTAGTGGTACTAACAGCACGCTGAATATCTAATTCACGACGATAATTACTGAAATTTTCATGTTTATCGAAACGTAAATTCAAGCTACCGACAGGCTGAAAAATTTGTCCATTTGATTTTTTACTTTGCAACGTTTTACCTGCCAGTATTTCAGCTTCTTTTTGTTTGCCTTCAAAAACTAATTTACGAATAGCAGGTAAAGACGCTAAGGCATCTGGATTGTCATTGCGATTTGGGCTTCCCGTCCAAACAGAAGTTTCGTTTAATTGTAAAACTTCTTGCGCCACATTGCCATACACCATCGCGCCGATTTTACCATTTCCTATTGGTAATGCTCTTTCCCAAACTTTGCCAGATGGTTTATCGTACCACAAAACGAGTGATTTTTGTGCCTGTATAAGGTTTGAAAAAGTGAGAAGAAATAGGATAATTAAGGTCTTATTAAATAGATTTTTTGTCATTTTGCAATTCGTTACAGTTATTTCTGAAATAATATCAAATCATAAGAATATAATACAGTTAATCGATTAATCCGTCTTTCAGAATAATACTCTTTAAAGATGAATTAGCATAAAAAGGATAATAATGAGCTTTATACTCATCTATTTTTATTTTGCGAAGAGCATAATGTCAAAAAAGTAAGATAGCTAAGAGAGGGGTAAGGAGAAAATCCATTATTCCTTAAATCTTCCAGTCTTAAAGTACTTTAGTCTTTAAAAACCTTAAAATCCCAAATTTCCTGATGTGAAAAAGTAGAACGAAAACCAAAGTAAGATTTACTAGGAAAATTTTCATCATTGGCCTCAAAGAGTTTTTCACCATCTACCCAAAAACTAGTAGAATTGTCTTTGACAATAATCTTTATTTGATATTCGTGGTTAGCTTTTAATAGGTAATGAGCATCGTTTTTTTCTGCTAAAAGTTTTCGGTCTCCATTGCCTTGATATTTTCTAAAACGTGTAGTGGTGTTGGTGTTCCCGCCCATGCCAACATAATACATTTTCAAATTATCATACTCTTCGAATTTACCAGAGCGTGTAAAGAGATTAGCATTAGCAGGGGCTTCTGTTAACCAAAATACATTAAGGTCCGAAAGTCTATCGTTTACCCCACCATTTACAATAATTTTACGTTTAAAAGTTATGATATAATTGCCTTGTAGAGGCTGATTGAACCATATACTAACGCCACCTTTGGTATCTAAGACTAATTTGCCATTATCGGTATATACCTTAGAGTTGGCTAAAGGCTCAATTTCTGGAACCCATTTTTTAGTATTTAATTTACCTTTGAAGTTTTCTGAATAAAGTTCATTTTGATGAGGAATATTATTGCTTTTACAGCCAGTTTGAAGTAAATAAATAGAGGATATGAGGAACAGCATTAGCTTTTTCACGAATCAAAAGTATATTTTAGTTAAATAATTGGGTAAAATTACTGAAAAAAATGCTTTTTAGCCTTGAGCTGACAACATAAGCATTTAGCTTTGGACATTTACTCAATCACTAACAACATCGTCAAGCCGAGTGTCGGCAAAAATCCACAATACAACTCTAAATACATGAAGTCACCCTTTTCTTTTACCCGTAGAGCATTCGTAAAGAAATCAATGATTGCTACTGCTGGTCTTCCTTTAGCATCTTCGTTTGCAAATAGCCAAGATAAAAAAAGTATCATTATAGCACCTAATACTGTGCCCTTATCATGGTTAGACACTCAATATTCTTCCCTTTTCAAAGGAACTACTTTTGGGATACCGTGGCCTAAAGGTCAGCTAAAAAAAGGGACAGAACTTACTTTGGTAAGTAATGAGAACATCATTCCTACTCAAACTTGGCCATTGGCTTATTGGCCAGATGGTAGTTTAAAGTGGACTGCCCATGCGATTAGTAAAAATGAAAAGTTATCGGAAAAGATACAATTGAAAATTGGTAAAAGTAGCAAACTAGCTACTTCATTAGCAATTGAGGACAGTGCCGAAAGTATTAAAATAGATACAGGAAAGATTCAATGTGAAATCAGCAAAAATGGACAAACGTTGATTACATCTTTGAAAAGTGCAGGGAAAGAGATTGGACAAAATGGTAAATTAGTTTTGTCGGTACAAGATAAGGTAGAAGGAGGGGAGTCATTTAGTATAGATACTTTTGAAGGAAAAATCAATAAAGTAATAGTAGAGCAAAGCGGAGCTATCAGAGCCGTAGTTAAGATAGAAGGAACACACGAAAATGCTCAGAAAAAAAGCATATTACCCTTTGTAGTGCGTTTGTATTTTTATGCCGAAGCTGAATCTATCAGGATGTTACATACCATTATTTATGATGGAGATGAAAACAAAGATTTTATCAAAGGGCTAGGCATCCGTTTTTCAGTGCCTTTGAATGAGCCATTATATGACAGGCATATACGTTTTGTAGGAGAAAACAAAGGCGTATTTGCTGAAGCCGTGCAAGGATTATCAGGTTTAAGAAGAGATGCTGGAAGGGTAGCTTTAGATGCTCAGATAGGAGGGAAAACGGTAACGCAAATACCTGATAATGTACTTAAAAATATTCAATATATTCCTGCATTTGGAGATTATACGCTTTTTCAAGGCACGCCAGATGCTTTTGATATTCAGAAAAGAACCAAAACAGGCTACTCGTGGGTGCAGTCTGCTTATGGTGGTCGTGCTAGTGGAACGGGTTATTTAGGTACACCAAAAGGAGGATTGGCTTTTGGTATCCGCAATTTTTGGCAGAGTTACCCTGCTCAGATAGACATCAAAAATGCACATACAGCTTTAGGTGAAGTAACATTATGGCTTTGGGCACCTAAAGCGCCAGCAATGGATTTACGTGCCTATCATGATGGGATGGGCGAAGATACTTATGAGAAACAATTAAATGCTCTTGACATCACTTATGAAGATTATGAACCTGAATTTGGCCGACCTTTTGGCGTAGCACGCACCAGTGAATTACAAATATGGGCTTTAGCCGAAACGCCATCCAACGAAATGTTAACGGATATTGCTCAGCAAATACAAGAACCCCCATTGCTTGTAGCAACGCCTGAATATTTAGCAGGAGTGGGTATTTTTGGGAGTGCGTTTAGTTTACCCGACAAAACATCTCCTAAAAAGCAAGCCATTGAAAATCAGTTAGATTTTCATTTTGACTATTACAAAAAACAGATTGACCAACGCCGTTGGTATGGTTTCTGGAATTTTGGAGATGTAATGCATAGTTATGACCAAGACCGTCACGTTTGGAAATATGATGTTGGCGGATTTGCTTGGGATAATTCTGAACTCTCTACAGACTTATGGCTTTGGTACTATTTCTTAAGAACAGGCAGAAGTGATGTATTCAGAATGGCAGAAGCCATGACTCGCCATACAGGAGAAGTAGATGTGCATCATATCGGAAGATTCAGTCCACTTGGTTCACGCCATAATGTACAACATTGGGGTTGTAGTGCCAAACAACTTAGAATTAGTACAGCCGCCAACCGTCGTTTTTATTATTACCTGACAGCCGACGAAAGAGTAGGAGACTTGATGAGAGAGCAAGTAAATGCTGATAGAACACTCAGAACCATTATTCCGGGTAGGAAAATAGGTCAAAAAGCACCATTGTCAGACCCTAAAGGCGAATATGCCAGTGTTTCTTTTGGTACAGACTGGGGGGCGTTATCTGCCGCGTGGCTTACTGAGTGGGAGCGTACCGAGAACCTACAGATTAAAGCCAAATTATTAAATAGCATGCGTACCATTGCAGAACAAGCACATGGCTTTTTTGCAGGGGGAGCTATCATGGAGCTATCAACAGGAAAATATCAACAAGAGGATGCTAAGAAGATTTCGGTGTCTCACCTAAGTGCCGTTTTTGGTTTAGCTGAAATATGTGCTGAATTAATAGATGTAGTGGATATGCCTATTTTCGAGAAGGCTTGGCTACAATATTGTCAATTGTATAATGGCACAGCCGAAGAACAGAAAGCCGTATTGGGCGAAAGCCTGAAAAAACTAAACTTAGAACAAGGACATGCACGACTAACCGCTTTTGCGGCTAAGCGGAATAAGGATCCTGAATTAGGAAAGAGAGCTTGGAAAGAATTTTATGCAGGAGAGGGTGGCATCAGGAAGCCATCAACGCAAATAACAAAATTGGCAGGGCCTAAAGTACTGAATCCAATTGACGAAGGAGTTGGTATCTCAACCAATAGCGTGGCTCAATGGGGCTTGGCTGCGATGCAGTGTCTAGCTTTTGCTAGTAAGGAGTTAGAGTAATTCTTTGCGATAGGCTATAAGCTTTAGGCAATGACAATATTATATTAATTTTCAACTAAAGCTTATAGCCTATCGCCTACAGCAAAGAACAAATTGTTTGAATTTTGCAAGTATTGCTTTGTTTACCGCAATCACGCTGTTTGATTCCTACACTAATTTTGTATCGTTAAAAACAATAAATATTGTCAAACAAAACAAAATTAGTATAATGGAAAATACATCACAAAAAGTATGGTTTGTTACTGGAGCATCTAAAGGTTTAGGGCTTGTATTAGTAAAACAACTATTAAATAATGGCCAAAAAGTTGCCGCTACATCAAGAAATATAGCAGAACTTAGGGAAGCAGTCGGTATCGTTTCAGACAACTTTTTACCATTAGCGGTACAACTTACGCAAGAAGAAAGTGTAGCAGTAGCGATTAAAACAACGGTAGATTATTTTGGTAAAATTGAGGTAATCGTCAACAATGCTGGATACGGTTTAGTGGGTGCGGTAGAAGAATTGAGCGATGAAGAAACGCGTCAGAATTTTGAAGTAAACGTGTTCGGTTCATTAAATGTTATTCGTCAAGCATTACCTTATTTAAGAGCACAAAAATCAGGACATATTTTTAACATTGCTTCAATCGGTGGATTTACAGGCGCATTTCCAGGGTTTGGAATTTACTGTGCTACTAAATTTGCCTTGCATGGTTTTTCAGAATCATTAGCGGCAGAAGTAAAAGACTTTGGCATCAACGTAACAATCGTTTCACCGGGATATTTCAGAACTAATTTCTTAAGTGCTTCTTCTTTGAGTGTTCCTAAAAATCAAATTCAAGCTTATCAAACAGTACGTGAAGTACAAAGCACGCATGAAAACGAATATGATGGTAACCAAAATGGCGACCCAGAAAAAGCGGCACAAGTGCTTATTAAAATAGCTGAATCTCAACAACCACCTTTACATTTATTTTTAGGAGCTGATGCCTACCATTTAGCAGAAGTGAAGATGGAAGCGGTAAAACAAGATTTAGAAAGCGTAAGAACATTAGCTACTGCCACAGGGTTTGATAATTAAGACATGATGATTTTGTAAAAGGAAAAATAATCAATCATACTTCTTTTAAAGGAAACGATAATTTGGTAAATTATGCCTGACCTGCTTTTTTTAAGCGGGTTTTGGGCTTTGAAATAAATCTATACAAATGATATCAACGACTGAAACCTTAGAAGATTTTTATCAACATAAATTCAATTACCTTCCTGAGAATTTAAAACAGGATTTAGGGCATTTTAATGTTTTTAGGTTAGAAGACTGCATTGCAGGGGGAACACCCATCAATTATAGTCGGAGAGATTTTTATAAAGTGAGCTTAATCAGAGGACGCAATATTTATCATTATGCCGATAAAAGCATCGAAATAGACGGCCCAACGCTCATTTTTTTTAATCCACAAGTACCCTATACGTGGGAGTTGATTTCTGGAGAAACTACAGGTTTCTTTTGTATTTTCAAGGAAGCGTTTTTTACCGAAAATCTTAGGAGTAATATTAATGACTTGCCGATGTTCAAAATAGGAGGGAAGCCGGCTTTTTTATTAAATGAAGCGCAAGATGAATACCTTAGTGGAATTTTTCTGAAAATGATGACGGAAATAAATTCTGATTATCGCTATAAATATGACCTTATCCGCAATTATGTTACAGAAATGATTCATGCAGCGATGAAGATTGAGCCTACCGAAAGACTCTATCAACATCCTGATGCTAATTCTAGGATTACGGCTGTTTTTACAGAATTGTTGGAACGCCAGTTCCCGATAGAATCCCCTTCACAACGCTTTTCACTGCGTTCTGCAAAAGATTTTGCTGAAAAACTATATGTGCATGTAAATCATCTGAATAGGGCGATTAAAATCACGACAGGCAAAACAACTACGGATTTAATCACTGAACGATTAATAAACGAGGCAAGAGCTTTGCTAAAACACACTGATTGGAATATTTCTGAGATAAGCTACTGCTTAGGGTTTGAAGAACCTGCTCACTTCAATAACTTCTTTAGAAAACAATTACAAATGAATCCGTCGGCGTATAGAATGAATTAATTGTGAATTAGTGAGTGGTGAATTGTGAGTTAGTGAATGGCTGGATTAGTATAAGGAAGGTTTAAAGGCAAGAGAATGATTTTCAGTTGATATAATAAAAAAGTGAGTTGTAAATTTTAAATTATCATTAATCCAAAATTCACAACTCACTAATTCACAATTAACTAACTACCAGCCTGGATTTTGTAGCATTGCAGGAGCTTTGCGTACTTCGGAATCAGGAATTGGTAAAAGATACATTTCTGGACGGAAATTATGGCGTCTGACAGATTCAGTAACTTGATAAGTATAAGTATTACCTGTTTTAACAATACGCATACGTTTGTTAAAACCATTGCTAACAACCATGGCTGTTTTCCAACGACGAATGTCATTCCAACGGTGGTCTTCAAAAGCTAATTCAATACGTCGCTCATTTCTGATTACCTCTCTCATTTCTTCTTTCGTCATACCAGCTTTTAATCCATAAAGATTATCAGCCCCCGCATCAATCCCAGCTCTGTCGCGCAATTCAATCAATTTACTGTAAGCTAAATCTGGCTTACCAGCTTCATTAATCGCTTCAGCATAGTTCAATAATATTTCTGCATAACGAAGCAATGGCCAACCTCTATTAGCATTAAAACTACTATTAGATGAAATATTTACATCACATAATTTACGTGTGTAATAACCTGTCGTTTGTCCAGCCAATGTAAAGCCATCTGAGGCAGCTCCTTCATATGTATAAACTGGACTCAATGTATTTGATGATGCTAAGTAATACAACGATTCATTATAAACAATAGAATTAGCAAATCGAGGGTCACGATTTTTATATGGGTTATTGACATCATACCCCGAAGTAGGATCAGTAATTGCTTTTCCGTTTTTCATTGGAAAGGCATCAACCAGATTCTGCGTAGGCATGGCATTATAAGCACCCCCTCTGGTTGGCATATTATAAAAACCTTCCATATCACGATTGGCAGCACGGTTCTGGAAAAAGATATACTCACTATTTACTCTATTCAAAAACACTTGAGCAAAACCATAACCTGGAGCGGTAGTATTATCCTTATACAAACTATATTCACCCGAATTAATTACTGCCAATGCCGCATCAGCAGCTTTTTGCCAGTGACTAACATCATAAGTTGGATTGCTTACCAATTTAGCCAAATTTGCATCTTGCGTTTCAGCACCACCATTGAATAATGGACTAGCCGCATAAAGTAAAATTCTTGATTTCAAGGCTAGGCACGCACCTTTTGTAACACGACCATAATCTTGTTCTGAATACTCAGTTCTTGTAGGTAACTGTGATGCAATCGCATCCAATTCGCTAGTCAAATAAGAGACACATTCAGCATATGAAGTTCGAGGCTCGTTTACAAAGTCAGTAATGTCATACACCTTATCTTTAATAATAGGCACACCACCAAAGCTAATTAATAGCCAATTGTAATACCAAACCCTCAAGAATCTGGCTTCAGCAGCCATTTGTGCCTTAAGCTTGGCCGACAATGGCGTTTGTGGAAGCTTTTGCAACAAAAGGTTTACTCTACGTATATTGGTATAGGGCGTTGACCAAAATTCAAAGAATGGAAAATTGGTCGGGCTACCTGTACCACTATAAAGTACTACCGCTTTTTGCCCTGTGCCTGAATAACGGTATTCAGCATCGTCGGTCGCTTCTTCGGTATTACCGTGAGAATCCCAACGGCCTTTGTTAAAACTAAAGCCAACGTCTCCGTAGATACGGAATAAGAAAGACATTGTACGAGTACTATCGCTAAAAACCGTTTCTTCGGTTAAAGCATTTGTTTTAGGGTCTAGGAAATCACCAGAAGGTTTGCAAGCGGCAAGGCTACCAATGATACATCCAATCAACAATATTTTTTTCATGAAACGATTAGTTCAAATATGGTTAAACACTTAGAATGTGGCACTTATGCCAAGATTTATAAGTCTTTGTGGTGGATAGCTCACTCTATCAGTACCAGATGTAATCTCAGGGTCAAATTCATACAATTTACTTAAGCTAGTAAACGTAAGGAGGTTTGAACCATTTACATAGATACGGATTTGAGGAATACCAATTTTTTGAGAAAACTTACTTGGTACTTCAAAATTCACCTGTGCATTTCTCAAGCGAAGGTAATCGCCTGGAATTAGCCAGAATGTGGAAGGATAACCCGCAGGGTCACTAATTCCACCTAATAAAGTAAGGCGTGGATATTTGGCGTTATCACCCAATTCTGGCGTCCAAGCTTGTTGGTGTATAGCGGTTAGATTAGATGCAAAAGCACGGATAGATTCCGAAGTTCCTCTCACACTGAAATTACGAGCTCCCTGAAAATTGGCACTGATACTGATACTTTTGTAACGAATGCCTAAATTGATACCATACACAGTGTTTGGTGTATTTGGATTACCTGTTACAGACATATCATATCCATCAATTTTACCATCGTTGTTTAAGTCGGCATACTTCAAATCTCCGGGTTGTACAGGCACAGCAGTTTTAGGACTATTAGCAATATCATCTGCACTTTTGTAATAACCGATGAATGTATAAACTCTTGATTGTCCGATGCTGTTACCTGTATAAGCTTGATAAGGATACAATGAACTTGGTTCGTCTTGGAAAACAATTTTGTTTTTAGCTACCGAGTAATTTCCTTTGATTGAATAAGAGAAACCATTGTAGGTAGGACTTTGATACCCTAGTTCTAACTCATAACCACGGTTGTTTACTTTACCAATGTTTACAGGAGGTAAGCCTTGTCCGAAAATAGCAGAAATAGTACCGCGAGTAGTAAGAATATCGTAACGGTTGTTATCAAAGAAATCGATACTACCTGTTAATTTGCTATTGAATAAACCAAATTCAAGGGCTACGTCTAGCTTTTTCTCCTTTTCCCACGTTACATCATTATTGGCTAGCGTTCCTTCATAAATACTGTTGTAACCATTACTTGAATATCCAAAGTTTGCTTGTACTACACCGTTTCCAGTACCATAATTTTGCTGATAGTAATATGAGAAACTACTACCCAATGCATCATTTCCTACGATACCATACGAACCACGAATTTTAAGTAAATCGATTGATTTATACAGACGACTTTCTTGGAAAAAAGGCTCTTCCGAGATATTCCATCCTGCCGAAGCTGCTGGGAATAAACCAAAACGCTTGTCGCTCACAAAACGGTCTGAACCATTATAGGCCGCATTTAATTGTAACAAATAACGGTTTTTGTAATCATATCCCAAACGACCAGAATAACCTTGGAAATTGCTTGGAATAAAGTTATAGATACCATTGCTATTTGCAGCAGTGTTTGAATTGCGGTTTATCAATGCCAAACCATATACGTGGTGAGCTTTAGCAAAAGTTCTGTCGTAGTTCAAGATAAACTGTAGGTTCAATACTCTTGAAGTACTTTTAGGGTCGTAACCAATAAAGAACCTTCTTACTCTATATACGTTAGGGTCACGCGCTTCATAAGAATTTGTAGTCGGATTATAGATGAATGAAGGAAACTGATCACGTGTCATACTTCTAGTATAAGCATAATTGCTTGTAAAAGAAATACGTCCTTGAATGTTTAATCCTTCCGTGATAAAATTCAACTTTTGTTTAGCCGAACCAATGAAGTTAATATTACTTTCATTGCTTTGGCTATAACCATAGTACTTCAAACGACCCACCACGTTGTTTACATTATAACTTGGGTTTTCGTTACGACTCCAAGTACTGTATCCTAATGACCCATCTGGGTTATAAACAGGATATGCAAAAGGAGCTAATGTAGCAAAACTGCTATAATCATAAAACAAATCGTTATACCCGAACGGGCTACCCACTTGCGGCGTATTTACCTGTGCAAAGTTTCCGTATAAGTCTAAGCGTAAGTCAAGTGTCTTAGTAACGCTCATGTCAAGGTTTGAACGGTAGTTATAACGTTGGTGATAATAATTACTATTTACACCTTGGTCTTGACCGTAATCTTTCAACATCCCATCTTGGTTCAAATACCCTACTGATACAAAATATTTTACTCTTTGTGTACCACCCGACAAATCTAAGTTACCTCTGTATTGCTTACTGAAAGTTTTAAATAAAACGTCTTTCCAGTTTACATCTGGGTGACCGTATGGGTCTGTACCATTTTGATATAATGCTAAATCCTGATCAGAAAAACGAGGTTTAAACGATGGGTTCGGATTGGCAGCATTATCATTAATTTGTGCTTGGTTATATAATTTAGCACTCTCATAAGCATTCAAGTAAGTAGGAATTTTAGTTGGCTGAGACAGAGCCGTTTCTACTCTTACTGAAATTTGTGGTGGTCCTTCTTTCCCACGACGAGTGGTGATTACTACTACACCATTGGCACCTCTTACTCCATAAATAGCAGTAGTAGAGGCATCTTTTAAAATAGATAAGCTTTCAATTTCATTAGGGTCAATTCTTGCAAATTGGTCATAAGAGAATTCAACGTCATCTACAATAATCAAAGGACGGTTATTACCGTTGTACGAACTAACTCCACGGATATAAAAGTTGGCTCCATCTGCCCCAGGACGACCCGAAGGTTGTTGCGAGAAAAAGCCTGGTAATTTACCTGCCAACGCATTTTGTAAACTGGCAGCAGGGTTTTCACGAATTTCGCGACCTGATACCGAACTTACGGCCCCTGTTAAGGTAAGTTTTTTCTGTTGCCCAAATCCTACAACGACTACTTCGTCAAGGCTTTTGTCTTCAGATTCAAGCACTACATTTAGATTAGTTTGTGTAGTGATTAACACTTCTTGTTGTTTATAACCTAATGAACGAAAGATTAATACGCCACTTTGTCCTTTCAAAGTAATGCGGAATTTACCATTTTCATCGGTTAAGGTACCATTGGTTGTTTTCCCTTTTTCGAAAACAGATACGCCTGGTAGGGTCTCTTTCGCATCAGAAACAACACCACTGACGAGTTGCCCTTGGGCATAAAGTGAGCCGCTAGTAAAGGCGGTAAGTAAAAACAGGATATATATTAGTTTTTTCATAAATTCTAATGAATTTTATTCATGATTTCATAAGCTATTGCTTGTGTCATTTTTACCAACCTTCGTTTTGAATCAAACTTGGGTTTTTCAAGGTTTCGTCATACGGAAGTGGCATATAGTAGAGTTTCTTTGAGAAAACCATACTTCCTACCTGTACAGGTGCATAATTGAAAGTGCCATCTGTTTTAGTAGTAATTTTCATACCCATCAAAGCACCACTCAAAGCAGTCTCTCCGATTTTCCAGCGACGTAAATCCCAGAATCTATGTTCTTCAAAAGCTAATTCTATTCTACGTTCGTTCTGAATCAAAGTTCTTAGTTCATCCTTCGAAATCGCCGCTTTTATTCCATAGCGATTATCCGTTCCTGCTTTTATACCCGCTCTTTTACGGATTTCTATCACTCTCTTTACTGCATCTTCCGTTTTGTCTAGTTCATTAAGTGCCTCAGCAGCATTTAATAAAATTTCAGCATAACGGAATATAGGGAAGTTATGACTCTGATTGGTGTAAGTAGTATTAGTGGCAAAATCAGCCATAAATTTTCTAAGATAATAGCCCGTTCTTGTTTGTACTAAATTACCTCCAGGCTTATCTTTACCTCCCTCAAAAGTCTCTACATTACGTTTTAACCATGTTTGTCCGTTAAAAAATACCGTTAAAGCCAAACGTGGATCACGGTTCAGATAAGGAGCCTGTGGAGAATATCCAGAAAGGGGATTACTAATATCTAAACCATTGTTCATCGGGAAGGCATCTACTAAATTCTGAGTAGGACTTGTAAGCCCTTGACTAGCCGCTGGAGAACCATAACCGATTGGTGCATTCAAACTTTCAATAGTTGTGTTGTTCCCTACTTGTTTAGAAAGGATAATCTCAGCGTTTTTCTTTACAATAAAAATATTGTTGTAGGAAGATTGCAAAGCATAATAGTTTAGATTAATCAATTCGTTTGCAGCATCTAAAGCATTTTGCCAACGAGCAACATCATAACTTGTATAACCATTCAAAGTTTTTAGGCTCGGATTGGTACTAACCCCACCACCATTAAACAGCGGACTAGCGGCATACAGCAACAAACGCGACTTCAAGGCAATGGCTGCTCCTCTAGGAATACGTCCCCAGTTGTTATCTGAAACAGGCTCAGGTGTTAAATTTCCTTTTATAGCATCGCATTCAGCTTTGATATAGTTTACGCATTCTTCAAAAGTATTTCTTGGGAGAGACAGATTATCTTCAATTGTAAAAACTTTATCGGCAATCAAAGGAACACCACCATATCTTTTTAATAACTCAAAATAGAGGTGAGCTCTGATATACCTAGCTTCAGCTTTCCAAGTAACGATACTTGCAGCAGTAGCAGGTACTTTATCAATATTAGCCAAGAATATATTTACTCTTCTAATACCTGCATAGCTATTACCCCAATAAGGGTCAGGGTTGTTCAACACACTGATGATACCATTTGTATAGTATTCTACAGCACGGTTGGTTCTTGAAGGGATAGCATCACCTGCACCAGCATCTAGGAAATCTCCATTGCTACTGCTACTAATGCGATTGAACCCATTAGGGATATAATTATAAATATCGTTCAGGAAGAAAACCGCTAATGTGGCATTTTTATCTTGCTGATCCCAAACTAAATCTTCTTTAATCCAGTCACGAGGCTCAGTCTCAACTCTTTCACAGGCTGTCCAAGACATTGACAAAACCAATAAAAGAAGGCTTGTATATAGTTTTTTATTCATCTTTTTTAGTATTTAGGAAATTGGTGATTTATAGGACTTCATTTATTCAATGATATCATATACTTCACAGCCTACAGCTTTAAATTCACCCCAAAATTGATAAGTCGTTGAACAGGATAATTACTTTGATAACTCTCAGGGTCAATCGTTTTGTCGTTGTTGAAAGTCAACAAATTAATAGCATTTGCAAACACACGTATCGAGCCTACTTTGATTTTACTTAATAGTTTTGCAGGTAAAGTATAGCCCAATTCAATATTTTTCAACCGTACGTAGTCTCCTGAACGCATCCAGTATGATGAAGTAGCTTGATTGTAAATATTAGTACCAACCCATACACGTGGAAACGAAGCATCAGGGTTAGTTGGCGTCCAGCGATCTAAGTGTTTTTCGAAAGCTTGTCCAAAACCTCCATTTTGAAATGGCCATGTAGAGCTCCATGTTGTGTTGCCTTGTAAGTAGATATTTCTGTTTACTACACCTTGAAACAATGCTGAAAAATCAAAGGCTTTCCAGTGGAATCCAAGGTTTACACCAAAAGGAATCAGAGGGCTTTGGTTACCAATAGGAGCTTGGTCTAATTGATTAATAAGACCATCACCATTCAAGTCTTTGTACTTAATGTCACCCGCTTGTGGTGTATAACCAATCATACTCGGTGCGCTAGTAGCTTCGGCAGTGCTTTGGAATAAACCGTCTGCTACGTATCCAAATGCTTGTCCGACACGCTGACCAGTGCGTCGCATCCATGAGAATGGCTGATTTACTTCATCAATGTATAATACTTTCGACGATTGAATACCAGCATTCGCACTTGCATAAACACTTACGTTTTTAATGCTTTTTTGCCAAGTAAGTTGAACATCTACCCCTGAGTATTGATTTTGTCCGATATTTTCAGTCGGATAAGTATTTCCCAGAATAGCAGTATTATGTCCACGTTGCATCAACAAATCATAATATTTCATACGATAGTATTCAACAGTAAAGCCCAATTGATGATTAAATACGGCTCCTTGAATACCTACGTTCAATTTATTAGCTTTTTCCCAAGTAATGTTTGGGTTAGCTAATGGTTGTTCAGTAATAGAGGTGTTTGAGCCAGCCCCAGTACCGAAGTATGCACTGTTGCTATCAAAGTAAGTTTGGATGTACGAAAAGTAACCAGGGTTATCATTACCCGTTTTACCATACGAACCAAATACTTTTAAGTATGAAAGCCAATCTTGTGATTTTAAGAAATCTTCTTCGGTAGCATTCCATGCCAAACCAACTGATGGGAAGAAACCATATTTTGTAGTACCCCCCTCAGGATAACGGTTCGAACCGTTCAATCCGAAAGCCATTTCAACAATGTACTTTTTCGAGTAGTTATAGCTGAATCGTCCTGATGTTCCAGTAAAAGTTAAAGGTAAATCAGAACCTGTTACTGAATTTTGGCGATTCGCTAAAAGGAGTCCAGTAAAACCGTGTTCATTAAAAGTGCGGTCATAACCCAAGGTCAATTCCAAATAGTCTGAGCGTCCTTGAAATTCAATCCCGTTTCCATTACCTTGATCACTGTTTGCACCAAACTGTTGGTAACTTTCTTGACCAGATGGTGATAAGTTCCTTTGGAAAACTGCAAAGTTTTTAGCACGATAAATATTTTCAGAAAGTGTAGCATAATATGAGCCTGTTGCTCTAACCCATAGCCCTTTTGTAACCTCATCTAAAGTTCTTTTTAGATAAAAGTCTGCTAGCATATCTCTTTTGAAATTTTGCTGATAGCCTGAGCCAACAGTTTGAGCCCAAAGGTTGTTTTGAAATTGCTGACTACCCCCGTAAGAATTGTTCGGGTTATATACAGGGTATGCATTGTTGGGTGTGTTCATGAGACCCGAAAGAATAGAATTCGTTCCAACACCCGCATCATTACCATTCAAAATTCTTCCAAGCAAATAAATACCACCAGATAGCTTAGGGTTTAATTGTAAATCTACATTTGAACGAATAGTGTATGATTTAAAATTATTGTTGGTATTGTAGGCATTGATGTCACTTTCTTTCAATAAACCCGTTTGATTGATGTGGTCGAACGATACAAAGTATTTAGAGAAGCTATTTCCACCAGTTGCGCTAAAAGTATAACGGTCTTGTCTTGAAGATGAGTTTAATACTTGGTCTCTCCAATTTACATCAGGGTACAGATACTTATCAGAACCTGATAAATAACCTTGTAATGTTTGTTCCGAATAAACTGGCGCTAGCCCATCATTTTTCAACGCCTCGTTATACAAGGTAGCATAGTTGTACGAATTTAGTGCCTTTGGAAAACGGAGAGGTTGTTGAATAGCTGTTTGTGCAGTAAACGACATTCTGGCGTTGTTAGGATTACCCTTGCGAGTGGTAATTACCAAGGCTCCATCAGAACCACGTACACCCATCATGGCGGTTGATAAGGCATCTTTTAATACAGTAATTGATTCGATTTCCTCAATATCAAAAACTGTAAGTTGGCGAGGAATACCATCAATAATTACCAAAGGGCCTTGGTTTCTTAGTGAAATACTTGTTCCATCACTTCCAGGTTGACCAGTAAACTGATTAGTGTAAAGTCCTGCTAATCTACCGGGCAAAGTACTTAATACCGAAGTTACTGCTGATTTCTGCAAGTCACTGTTGAAGACAGCTTGAGAAGAAGTAGCCGTTAAATCATTTTGTACACTAGTATTAAACAACCTACGGAGAGGTTTTGAACGAAGTACTGCTGGGTTCTTAGTACTTAGGATAATCAAAGGTGAAAGTTTGTCACCAACGATGTAATCCTGAATTTTAATACCCGATGCAAAAATTTCTAGCTTATCACCTTTCTTAGCACTGATGGTTGCCAAACCCGTTGCATCAGTACTTGCTTTTAAACCATTGGTTTTGTTGCTGATACTAATGTTTGCTAGAGGCTCTTCGTTTTCATCAATTACTACGGGTGAAAATAATCCAACATTAGTCGTTTTGTTTTCAGTCGACTGGGCAATCATAAACAAAGCGTTAAACACGAATGTTGCCGTTAGAGCAATCCTACAGAAAGGATACCAATAAAGACAGCGCTTACGTAAAAATTTTATCATAGTTTTGTTTTTTTGAATTTTGGCAATCGTTTTTAATAATGCACATAGAAAAAAAAAATAATGAAGTTTTAACTAAATTTTATCAAAAATTAAATTTGAATAATGCAAAACTAATTAATAGAATTAAGCTAATAGGGTGCTTTTTTCGTATAAAAAGGGGGTGAAAATCACACCTAAAGATTGTTGAGGGGCTATTTCTTTAATTTCGAGAAATAAAACAGGGTAGTTTTTTAATACATACCCTAATGCACAGATAAGCCAATTAAATAGTCTGCAATTGTCAATTGGCATGCGAATAAATAATTTCGAGCTGATTTGATGAAAACCTTTTGTTATTCCCTTTTGTATGACAAACTTTGTTGTAATTGTATTAAGAAGGTATCTGAACATTGTACTTAATCATGCCCTACCTTTTTTAATATTGTTGAATTAAATACTTTTTTATGAAGTGGCATTTAAAATATATTTTTCTAGTAATTACCATCATACCAAGCGTCAGCTTGGCACAATCCAATACTGCTAAATTTCGATTTGAACACCTTACTGTAAATGACGGATTACCTCATAGTGATGCTATGTTTGTAGTTCAAGATAAATCAGGATTTATATGGATTGGCACCAATAATGGTATCAGCCGTTATGATGGTTATGAACTCAAGAAATACGATATGCCTGTGAATCCAGATAATGGATTACCTAGCAATCGTATCCATACTTTACATGTAGATGCAAAAGGTCGTTTATGGATTGGTGCCGAAAGTGCAGGCGTAAATTTGTTAGATGTAAAACACGACAAAGTAATTAATGTAACACAAAAAGCCAATCCTGCTATTAATCAAGATTTAATAAAACAACTCAGAGTAACCAATGTTGTTTCAATTGCGTCGGATTCATTAGGGCGTATTTGGGTAGGGACTAGTAGAAATGGAATATTTGTCCTCAAAGTAAATGATGATGACCAGCTTGAAAGTGTTCAGCACATTGTTATCAATCAAAAAGTAGCCTATAAAGTAGCAAGCATTATTTGTGATAAAGAAGGTTTCGTTTGGATTGCTACTCGTGCAGAAGGTCTTTGGTATGTTTCGCCAAAAGGGTCGACAATTCGACGTGCGGCACTAGAAGGGAACTATATCAGAACAATACATATTGATTTTCATGGGAATTTATGGGTGGCTACTTACGACCAACTTTTATGGATTAGCAAAGCTAAAAGGCTAACCGCTAAAAGTAGTGAAACTATGATGGGAAACCTGTCACAGATTGAATGCATTTATCTTGACTCTTTCAATCAGCTTTGGGTTGGCACTAATTATGGTTTACATTTCTGGCCAGCAAAAACGCCTATACTTGCTAATACTATACCAATTGACATCGATAAGCCTACTACGTTTTTACCTTTAGATGGGGACCAATACAGTATCAATTCAGGGAGAGTTCACCAAGTTTTTGAAGACAATAATCAAAATATTTGGTTGGCAGCCTCGGCCGGGGGACTCAACAGGGTCAATTTGCGTAGAAAACCATTTTATAACTTACAGCGTCAGTTCTCGCAACATCCTACGTTGCCTAATAATTATATCAACTGTATTCATAAGGATGTTGTCAAAAACTGGCTTTGGATAGGTACTCGCAACGGGTTTTCGAGGTATGATTTTAACACAAGGACTTACCAGAACTTTTTGAGTAGAGACCTGCCTGCTGATGCAACAGGTGTAGATGTTTCTGCTTTTTATCAAAACAACGACGGTACTTTATGGGCTGGAACAAGGTATTTGGGTTTAATAAAACTCAATGGAGATAAGTCTGAACGATTTATACAAATCGATAAAGATTTAACCCTTTATAATACCAGTATAGAAAGCATCATCGAAGACCGTTTCGGCACTATTTGGCTGGCTACTTTTGAACTAGGACTTATACGTTTAAATAAAGAAGGGAAGTTGTTAGAGCATTATTGGGGAGATAAGAATCCATTAAAAACCAACGCATTCACTTTTCTGATGTATGATAAAACGAAGGATGTTCTATGGGCAAGTACACGAGACATAGGATTGTGGAAAATACAAGTGAAGCAAGAGGGTGTTAGTTTATTAAAACACTTTAGTTACGACCGGAATAATAAAAATAGCCTAAGTGGAAATTACGCATGGCCCACGCTGAAAGATAAATTAGGGAATGTGTGGGTAGGCACGATTGGGGCAGGATTAAACAAAATTTCGACAAATGCGGATGGAGAAGACATTGTACAAAGAATAAACATACCCTATCCGAATATAGAAAGCTTACAGGATGATGCTGAGGGAAACTTATGGATAGGTGGCGATGGATTATTGCGTTATAATATACAAAAAGGGCAATGGTTACATTATGATGTAGGTGATGGCTTACAAAGTAATTCCTTTAAAGTAGGTGCTGCTACCAGAGATGCCGAAGGCTTATTGTACTTTGGGGGTATTAGAGGGCTTACTTATTTCAATCCAAAGGAAATTCGCCCTAACGCCAATCCTTCAGTAGTACGGTTAACGAATTTTCGGATATATAATAAGCCTGTTCAAGTAGGAGAAGAGATAAACGGGAGAGTAGTGCTTGAGGAGCCTTTGGAACAAACTCAAAGTATTACAGTAAAAGATAGAGAAAATGATTTCTCGATTGGATTCGTTGGGCTGAATTACAATAACCCACAAAAAAATATTTATGCATATAGATTAAAAGGTTATAATAAAAACTGGGTTTATACGACTGCCAATCAGCGAACAGCAAGTTTTTCTAACCTTTCAGCTGGAGACTATGTATTGGAAATAAAAGCCTATAATGGTGAAGGACAATGGTCTAAAAAACCAGCTATTTTAAAAATAATGGTATTGCCACCTTGGTACAAAACGTGGTGGGCTTATACGTTATATAGCCTTTTGATAGTATCAGCTTTTATCGTCTATCGTAGGGCTAGCTTAGCAAGGCAAGCCTTGAAAAATGCCATAGCTTTAGAAAAATTCAAGGCTGAAAAAGAGAAAGAAATCACAGACCTAAAGCTAAGCTTTTTTACGAATGTATCCCACGAGCTACGTACTCCGCTTACCCTAATTTTAGGGCCTATGGAAGAATTGGTATCCGTAGAATCTAAAATGAAGGATAAGGTCGTACTAATGCACCAACAAACACGGAAACTATTAGAACTGGTAAATCAATTATTAGAATTCAGGAAAGTAGAATCGGGACACGTTTCTCTGCGTGCAACCCAAGGAAATATCTTGCATTTTATTCAAGAAATATTCTTGATTTTTAAATTAAAAGCGGATGAATGCTATTTTGATTATGCCATCAGCATGCCCCAAGAGCCAATCAATATGTATTTTGATTGGAGTAAGCTAGAAATCATCTTGACCAATTTATTGTCGAATTCCTTTAAATACACGCCCGAAGGTGGTAAAATAAGAATACAAGTATCTGTAATAGGCTCACCAGATGAGGGGGCGGTGTTTGAACAGAAAAAGCTGAAGGATAATTATTTAGAAATTAAAGTTCAGGATTGGGGTATAGGGATGAAGACTGATGAAGTTGATAAAATATTTGACCCTTATTTTCAGGCATCGCATACAGAAACCATGAAAATCATGGGAACTGGGATAGGTTTATCCCTAGTGAAACAATTTGTGGAAGCACATTCAGGAGAAGTATCTGTGCAAAGCCAAGTAGGAGAGGGCACAACCTTTCAGTTAAAACTACCTTTTGGGAAAGCACATTTAGCAATACATGAAATTCAAAATGAAGTATTAGAGCCTCAAAAGGTTACAGTAAATACTAATCTTGTTGACATCGAGCGTCCAGAAGCAGAAAAAGTTTCGATAAAAATCCCAAATACCACTCGAATATTGATTGTAGAAGACAATGAAGAACTGCGTTTGTATTTGCAACAGCTCTGCGAAATAAATTATGAGGTTTTTACGGCAGTAGATGGTTTAGATGGGTGGGAAAAAACCCTACAACTATTACCTGATTTAGTAATTAGTGATGTAATGATGCCAAGGAGTGATGGGTTAGAACTATGTCGAAAAATCAAACAACATCCTAAAACTAGTCATATCCCTGTAATGCTTTTAACAGCAAGGGTTGCTGCTGTACATGAATTAGAAGGATTAGAGACTGGTGCGGATGAATACATGGCCAAGCCATTTAATCCATTGATTTTTACAGCTAAAATTGTAACGATGCTTCAAAGCAGGTTACAATTGAGGGAATATTATCAACGACAATTGTTGCTAGAACCTACGCAAGTAGACATTCCAGATGAAACCAAACAGCTTTTAGAGAAAGCAATGGCAATTATCGAGAATAATCTGAGTGATTCAGATTTTAATGTACAGATATTAGTAAGAGAGATGGGAATGAGCCAATCTGCCTTTTATCGACAAATTAAAGCCATCACGGGGCAATCTGTAGTAGAATTTATCCGTGATATTCGCCTGAAACGTGCAGCTCAACTACTTGGTTCAGGCAATTTACGTGTTTCAGAAGTGGCTATGATGGTAGGAATAGAAGATATTAAATATTTCCGTAAGATGTTCCAAGGTATTTATAATATGCCTCCTTCCGAATATGCCAAACAACACCGCAGTAATAGTTAGTATAATATAGCTTAGTTCATTTGTAAAGTGAAAAAAAACCGAGTTGAATGGTTAAATTTTTCGTTTCAAAAAATGAACTAAGCTAGAATACACCTATATAACGCTATTCCCAAAGATTCTCCCTCCTTTTTGACGAAAATCCCCCCTTATAATACTTCAATCTCTTCATAGTTTTGTACAATGCTAGTTATTTAAAAGGGAACAATTTATCCAATTATAAACAATGAGAATTTCTGCAAATGTATTGTTGTTGGCAGGGGCTATATTAGTAGGCTGTCAGACACAAAAAACAAGTGTTAGTACCAAGCAAAACGAATTTAAACCAGGGAGTATCTGGAATGATAACAATGGGGAAGTAATAAATGCACATGGTGGCGGGCTTTTGTACGTCAACAAAACATACTATTGGTATGGAGAAAAAAGAGGGACGATGGCATCTGAAGGAGTAGGCGTATATTCATCTAAGGACTTGTATAACTGGAAAAATGAAGGAGTAGCCTTGGCGAAATCTGATGACCCTGCCAGTGAAATTGCTGTTGGTGGTTTGATAGAACGCCCGAAGGTAATATACAATGCCAAAACCAAAAAGTATGTAATGTGGTTTCACTTAGAATTGCCTAATAAGGGCTATAGTGCTGCCAGAGCAGGCGTAGCAATAAGTGATAAACCTACAGGTCCTTTTGTGTATTTAAAAAGCTTTCGTCCGAATGGACACATGTCAAGAGACATGACATTGTATGTGGATGACGATGCCACAGCTTACCATATTTATTCTGCCCGAGAAAATTATGACTTACGTATCACTAAATTAACAGATGATTATCTTTCGGCTACTACCGAAGATACGCTTTTGTTCAGCAGTCACCGTGAAGCACCAGCAGTCTTTAAAAAAGAGGGGACCTATTATTTAATTACGAGTGGTTGCACAGGTTGGGCACCTAATAAAGCAAGCTTGCACATTTCAAAATCGTTATTTGGTCCTTGGAAATTAATAGAAGACCCGATGAATGGACCATTGGCAGAAAAAACATTTAATGGGCAGTCAACGTATATTCTACCTATTGTAGGGAAAAAAGACTCTTTTATTTTTATGGCTGACAAATGGAATCCCAAAGACTTAAAAGACAGTAGATACCTTTGGTTACCGATACAGTTTAAAGAAGGAAAACCATTGATTACATGGCAAGATACTTGGAAACTGGACAGTTTTAACCAACAATAATCAATGAATTTTCTACCTCAAATCTCTAATATGATGAAGCATTTGTTTGCATTAATAATAGCATTATTATTTGTTTTTGATACTGTAGCCCAAGATATATCTATTCAAAAAAAATGGGCAAAAGATGGTTATAAACTAGCTTGGTCAGATGAATTTGATAAAAATGGTGAGCCCAATTCAGCCAACTGGTCGTATGAAAAAGGGTTCGTTCGGAATCACGAATTGCAATGGTATCAACCACAAAATGCAACCTGTGAAAATGGATATTTGGTTATAGAAGCAAGACGTGAGCAAAGACCTAATCCTAATTATATAGAAGGCAGTAAAGATTGGAGAAAAAACCGACCAATGATTGATTTTTCTTCTAGTTGTATGATTACCGCTGGCAAGAAAGCTTGGCAATATGGTCGTTTTGAAATGCGCGCTCGTATTGATATTAGTCAGGGAATATGGCCTGCTTGGTGGACTTTGGGAGTTGAGAAAGACTGGCCAGCCAACGGGGAAATAGACATTATGGAATTTTATCGAGGGAAATTACTTGCCAATATCGCTTGTTTGTCCGCCAACAAACGAACCGAATGGCATAGTAATACCTTCCCTGTCGACTCACTAGGGGGTGCCAATTGGGCATCACAATTCCATGTATGGCGTATGGATTGGGAAAAAGACTTTATCGCTTTATATCTTGACGACCAATTATTGAATAAAGTATTGGTTAAGGATTTAGTCAATAAAGATGGCACAGGCTTTAACCCTTTTCAACAGCCACATTATATGTTGTTAAATTTAGCAATTGGGGGAGACAATGGGGGAGACCCATACAAAAGTACTTTCCCAAGTCGCTTTGAAGTGGATTATGTGAGAGTATATCAAAAAGAAAAGTAAAAGAAAGCTACTCCTTCATCGAAAAATATTCATGAAGGAGTAGCTTTCTTGTTTTATAAAATAGAAGAATTAGCTCAAAGATTTTCTACAATATTCAATACATTTTTTTACTTCAGCGACAGAAGAAGAACCTTCAGGTATTTGATATTCCAATTCTACGGTAGCAGGAAAGGCATATTTCTGATTTTTCATCAGCGTTAATACTTCAGCAATAGGAGTATCGCCCTGTCCCCATACTACATTTCCTTTACCATGTGCAGGTGTTTGGCGATCTTTGATATGCATACTAACAATTTTATCATGTTTGAGTTTGATAAAATCTAAAGGATTCTGATTACCTGCTGCCACAAAATGCCCTAAATCTATATTTAATGCATTGGCTGGCGACTGTGCTAGAGCAGTATCCCAAAAAGTTGGTGTTTGTTGTTCATGACCATGATAGCCTACCTTGATACCATATTTTTGGGCAATGGTTCCTAATTTAAGTGTATGCGCATCATTACTTGGATGTTCAAGCGTCACTTGATTCGCTCCAAGTGCCTTGGCTGCTTTCATGCCATATTCAATATCAGCATCTGAGTTTTGCATGCCAAATGCATTAGGTTTAAAAGCATAAATTTTTACTCCTGCATCATTATACATCTTACGAACTTTCTCAAATTTATCCATAGATGCAGTAAGTCGCCATTGACTTACTTCTGCATTATATGCTTTTGTTTGTGCATCTATTTCAGCTAGTTTCTTTTGCTCATCTTCCGTTAGCTCTTTTTTCTCGCTCCTTTTTCTCATTAATGGAAAGGCCGAACGAAAATCAACTGGATTTTTAGGTTTCCCTGCAAATGTTTCTGCTGGGTCGCCCATTAATTCAATGGCACTTACACCCGAATCTAATACATATTGTAATGTCGCTTCCGCACTTTGGTCTGGCATATCTCTGAATGAATACGTAATTACACCAATCTGTACGCCATTAATGAATGAATTAGGTTTGTTCAAATGCTTAATGATAGCAGGTGCTCCCCAAATTTTGTTGCTCCCTAATATTGCTCCTGCTCCAATCATTGCAGTTGTTCCTAAGAATTGACGACGAGATACCGATAAATTGTTTTCTTTTTTCATGTTATGAAGTAGTTAAATACCATTAAATATTTTTATTGATAATCCTATACAAAACTGTATTACCTATTGTCCATATACTTTTAATTGCCTCATCGACCAAGGAATCTCATCTCCATCTTTTGTGATGCTTGTATTTAATTTTAGGCGCAAAAACTTAGTCTTATTAGTATTCAACGAAATGATATTTTCACCCTCATTACCTTTAATGGTTGCTATGTTTTCTTGCCAATTTGTTCCATCAGTAGATGTTTCAAGGGTATATTCTCTTGGATAAATTTGAATATAAGGTGGTATGGTATTAGGCTTATATTGCCAGCCTTTTTTAATATTTGGTGGAGCGTTAAATCTTAATTCTGTTACATTAGTAGCTACAGGAAACTCAATTTGATACCACATTCCTTTTTCCTGCGTCATTCCTGTTGACCACCCTTCATAAGTAAAGGCACTTAATGGCGAAATATTTCCGCCAATGCGTGTAGATGCGGTATGGCTTGCGGTTATTTTTAATCCATCCTGAGGCAAAATTTCTTTAGGAATTTGTTTAAGTAGTTTATCAAATTGATACATTGTTTTTTGTCCTGCCGTTTTTGCTCGTATCAAAGCTACTTGCTGTGGACTAACTACGGAGGCATCATTTGACAACCCATTTCTGATGTACGAAACTACATCTGCTACCCATTCATCAGATTGGTCTTTCATACTTGCCATCACGCCAGCAGTATACGTTTTGCCATCAATTGAACCTTCCATTCCATGCAATATTACCCTGATGGCATATTCTGGATGAGACTGAATACGAAGGGAACCTGCTAAGGCGGGAGCCATTAATTTACCTGCTCCTGCAGGTGTACCCATTCCATTATTACCATGACATTGCGAACATAATTCATTGTAAATCACTGCCCCTCTAGCTACAACTTCTTGATGTTCTTTACTGAGGCTTGATGCACCAAAAGGTCCCATATTGGTAGATTTGGGAGGTGACATAATCTGCCTTCCTACTAATTTTACCCCTTCGGCTTTATTATTTTCCATCGCCAATTTTATAGCATTGTCTAAATCGGTCAATTTCAATACTTTAGCGGTCATCATTGCTTGTATTACTACATCAGTATTTGAGTCACTTAAGCTAGCAACATAACTTGCTTCCAGACTTTTATCTCCTGCTTTATAAAGTGTTTCGCTAGCACGCAATGCTTGAATCCGAATCCGAGGTGAGGGGTCTTTCAAGAGTTTTTGAACTACACTTGTTTTTAAAGCTCCCAATCCTTCTAATGTCCATAAAGCATGAATTCTTGCTAGTACATTTTTACTAGTGAGTGTCATTGTATTTAAAGCAGGCACTACAGAAATATCTTTTTTTAATACTAATAATTGTTGAGCAGCATCACGTCGCCAGCCGTTGGGGTGTTCCAAATGTTTTACTAATAACGCTGATGCTTCGTTCAACATTTTAGGTTGGTTCTTATCTCGCTCCTTCCCATCATACGTAATGCGCCAAATTCTACCCAAGCCTATTACTTTATCTAATTGATATTGTTCAATTTTTGTTCGTAAATAAGACCCTCTTTGAGTCCACTGCCCTTCTTGAATAATGCCATGATACATATCTACAATGTACATCGTACCGTCGGGAGCGGTTGCCATGTCAACAGGTCTGAAGAGGGGGTCTGTAGAACGAATGAATTCAGATTTTTGCTCTTGATACACATTATGTAGCGTAGTGAGTCCCTCAGTAACTACTGGATTGATTTGTCTTACTATTCTTGCAACAGGCTCACCATAAAAATATTGCCCTTGGATATTTTCTGGAAGACGGTCACCACGGAAAACATCATTGCCAGCCGAGCCTGTTACTCTGTTCAACGAGCCATCTGGTTGTCTGATTTCGTCCATTCCTCCTTGCATATCGGCTACTTTTACGGCAGCACCCCAAGGGACATCAAAGCCTTTTGCAAATTCATTAGGTACTTCAAAGTTTCCATAATGAATAGGAAATTGGAAATACGAAGGCAAGCCACTTGCTCCGCCTTGAAACCACAATTTCCCATCGTCATCTTGCGTAACACCCCATTGAGCTCTGTTAAAACCAGTTTTTTCTCTAATTACGCCATTAGGTGTTTCTCTTACACGGAAAGCATTTACAGTACTATACAACCAATTATCCATACCATAATACATGAAAGCTTGTTGATGTTCTACATTGCCCGAGCGACCATATTTAGTCGTGAAAAGTTCTTTTTTATCAGCTTTTCCGTCGCCATTAGTATCGGTGTATTTATAGACGTTGTCTGCATCAGATTCCATCGTTAAGATACAATCCTTTCCATACGGCAATACAAAACGAGGAAAAATTAGATGGTCAATAAAAGTAGTTCCACTTTCATATATGCCATCGTTGTTTTTATCTTCCCACCTCGAAATCCTGCTAGTAGGTTCTAATTCATTTTTAGAGTCAGCATCCAACATATACGACCGTAATTCTAATACATACATTCTACCATTGCCATCAAAGGCAATTGCCCCTGGTTGTTGAATAGCAGGTTCTGTAAGAATAGGTTGAATATGGTAGCCAGGAGGCAAAAGAAAACGCGCGGCTTCATCTGTGGGAGAAAGAGGCTGTACAGGTTGCTTTGGTTCTAAATCAATACCCTTCCAGTTTTCATCGTTTGGGTCAACACCATCAGGAATTTTTACTTTGGGGAGGCTATCTACTGGAAAAAGGGGATAAAGGTGTGCTAAGTATCTTGCCTGTTGAGGTTTAGCAATAATAAAAGAACACAAGGCTAATGCTAGCAAACCCAGCACTAAACCAACCTTAGTCTTTGATTTATAAGGAGATTGTTGGAAATGTTTTTTCATTTTTTATAGTAAAAATTGGATTAAATAAACATTTCTCAAATGTAATGACTTTGAGGGTAATTATGTAAACAAAAACGACAACTACCTTATAAGACCAGACAACTTACCCTATTTGAACGATAGATAGTATTGAGGATAGAGTGATTATTTTTCAAATAAAGGCTTGTTGTTTATCGAAGTAATAGGCAGTTATAAAACAAAACAGTAGCAACAAAATTGTTACTACTGTCTGAGATTCAATCAAAAATATTTTATCTAAAAATTACCATCCAATTCTATTTTGAAAGGAGCGAGGGGTAAATTTACCTCATTCACAATATTGCAGGATGGATTAGGTTTCCAAGCATATTTTATTTGAATAACCTGTATATACGTTGGTAATGTTATGACTATCTCTGTAGGAAGTATCGTTACTTTATCGTCTATATCAATAATAATTTCCTGTGTTCCTCCAAGGTTATAACCCTGCAAAACAAATCCTTTTGGTGATTGTCCATCGCTCGTTTTTAGGTTATTGGTATTGTTAAAATAAAGGTGAACAATATTACCTTTTTGTTCAAAGCGTGTTAGGGTTGGTCCTGTATGCACTATACGTTGATGATACGTTTTCGCCAAAGCTAATAATGATAAGCGTTCACCAACAACTTGTTTTTGAGTTGGGTGAACATCCAAAGAATCACCAGTATCAATCATAATTGCGATGCCTGAATTTTTTATCCGTTCACTCAATCTCATTTGGCTTTCCCTAAATGCTGGCCACTGACTGCGATTAGCAATAGCAGGTAATTGAACAGTGTAAATAGGCAAATCTGCTTGTTGCCAAGCTGTACGCCAGTTGTTAACCAAGGTTTCAAATAATACATCATGAATGGCAGGATGAGTCGCATTAGATTCACCCTGATACCAAATCACACCTTTGATGGCAAAAGGTATTAAAGGTTGAATGCCTTTTTTATACAAAAATGAAGGCGCAAAAGGATGTAAGAAAGTTCGACTTGGGTTGCTATCATTCAACGTTTTTTGTAGATTTTCTTTGCTTCGCTCCAATACCCACGGATGAATTTCCTTAGCTGTTTCAAACCATTTCAAACCATTTTTTGAGCCAACAAATTGTTGTAACTGTGGGTGTGATGCCCATAGCCGTCAGGCTATGAGTTAATAATGTCTTTAGTGTAAGGTTTGTATTGTTTAATTCCGGTCTTTTTTTTCTC
>NZ_JBWKYN010000035.1:0-37750 GCF_059423785.1 Arcicella sp. GW458-12-2-14-TSB2
ATATTGTTTATTGACCGTGATGGTACTATTATCGTTGAACCTCCAACAGATTTCCAAGTAGATTCTCTAGAAAAATTAGCGTTTCTTCCCAAAGCAATTTCTAATCTTCGCAAAATAGCCGAAGAGGCAGATTTTGAATTGGTAATGGTAACAAATCAGGACGGTTTAGGAACAGACTCTTTTCCAGAAAATACCTTTTGGCCTGCACACAACAAAATGATGGAAACATTGAGTAATGAAAATATTCATTTCGCTGATGTTCACATTGACCATACATTTGAACACGAAAATGCGCCGACACGTAAGCCAAGAACGGGAATGTTGCAAAAATATTTTGATGAAACCGTTTATGATTTAAAAAATTCTTTCGTTTTAGGTGACAGACTCACTGATGTTCAATTAGCCATTAATTTAGGAGCTAAAGCAATTTACTTAGGTGATAATGAGCCTGAGGATAAAGTATTAAATGATGCTGTTGCACTGACGTCAAAAGATTGGGACGAAATTTATCAGTTCCTACGCTTACCAGAACGTATTGGTAGCATAGAACGTATTACAAAAGAAACGCAAATTTGGGTAACTGTCAATTTAGATGGAAAAGGTAAATCAAACATTGATACTGGTTTAGGCTTTTTCGACCACATGTTAGACCAATTGGCGAGACATTCGGGTGCAGATTTGACCATCAAAGTAAATGGCGATTTACATATCGATGAACACCATACGATTGAAGATACGGCTTTAGCTTTGGGTGAGGCTTATTTAAAAGCATTGGGTGATAAGAAAGGAATTACCCGCTACGGTTTTTATTTATTACCGATGGACGAAGCCTTAGTACATGCTGCGATTGACTTCTCAGGAAGAAACTGGATGGTTTGGGATGCTAAATTCTCGCGTGAGAAAATTGGGGAAATGCCTACAGAAATGTTCTTCCATTTCTTTAAATCGTTTACAGATACGGCCAAATGTAATTTGAACATCAAAGCCGAAGCTGATAATGAACATCATAAAATAGAAGCTATTTTTAAGGCTTTTGCAAAGGCTATCAAAATGGCAACGAAACGTGAAATCAAAGATTTAGATATTCTCCCTTCCACAAAAGGCGTATTGTAAACCTTATTTTACGTGTTTAGTAGCTAAATTAAACAAAGAATTAATCACGAATAATCTATATTTGGTAATTCTTAGTTACCTTTGTAAGCAAGAAAAAATCGAATATTTGAACCTTCAAAATCATATAAAAATGTCTGGAACATTATTAACTTGGGCTTTCTTTATCCTACTTATGGGTGCTTCTACTATTGTAGCTATCAAATTACAAAAAGTTTATAATGAAAGAGGTAAGTAATTAGCCCCAATTTTCTAAAGGTATTGTACCAAAAAGAGCTTCTTGAAAATTTCAAGAAGCTCTTTTTTATGAATTAAACATTGATATTTTACAAAATATATTGGCTCAAATCTCTGTTTTTTACCATACCTCCCAAGCGTTCCAATACTAGTTCTTTGCCAATCACTATTTTTTCATTAGGAACTATCACATCGGGTATATCAAACATAATATCGTTTAATAAATGTGACATTACCGTTTGTAAACGCCTTGCTCCGATATTTTCAACTTCTGAATTTACGGCAAAAGCTATTCTGGCTATCTCTGCTAAGGCTTCATCATCAAACGATAATTCTACTCCCTCTGATTGTAATAAAGAAATATACTGTTTCGTCAAAGCACTTTTAGGTTCTTTTAGTATCCTATAGAAGTCTTCTTCTTTTAAACTTTGTAGTTCTACCCTGATAGGGAATCTACCTTGTAACTCAGGAATCAAATCACTCGGCTTTGAAACATGAAAAGCACCCGCTGCGATAAACAGTACGTGGTCAGTATTAATGACACCATACTTAGTATTCACCGTAGAACCTTCAACGATAGGCAACATATCTCTTTGTACACCTTCACGACTTACGTCGGGACCACCTCCGCCACTTCTTGACGATGCGATTTTATCTATTTCATCAATGAAGATAATCCCTAAGTTCTCAGCTTTTCTGATAGCCTCCTCCTTTACTTCATCCATATCAATCAGTTTTGCTGATTCTTCTTCCAAAAGTACCTTGCGCGCATCAGCGATAGTCATCTTACGCTTTTTCTCTTTTTTGGGTAACATTCCTCCAATCATTTCAGAAATATTCATCATCGACATTTCATCAATTGGTCCACCCATCACCCCAATGTTGGGCGTATTTACACTACGAACAGCAATGTCAATCTTACGGTTTTCAAGTTCCCCTCTTCTTAATTTTTCACGGAATAACTCTCTGGTTCTTTGGTTCAATTCTTCGTCGCTTTCAGGGACTTCGTTACTATCAAAACCTACCTTTTCTTGCTTTTTCTTTTTACCTGTTTTGCCCATTGATGGCACTAATGCTTCCACAATAATCTCTTCAACGATTTCAGAGGCTTTATCTTTTACTTCTTCTTTTTTAGCTGATTGTACTAGATGAATAGACGACTCAACTAAATCTCTGACCATTGATTCTACATCACGCCCTACATACCCTACTTCTGTAAACTTTGACGCCTCAACTTTTGTAAATGGAGCGTCGGCCAACTTTGCTAATCTACGTGCTATCTCAGTTTTCCCAACACCAGTCGAGCCAATCATTAAGATATTATTGGGTGTAATTTCTTTTTGCATTTCTATTGGAGCATTCATCCGTCTCCAGCGATTTCGAAGTGCAATTGCTACATTTTTCTTGGCATCTTTTTGCCCAATGATGTATTTGTCGAGTTCTGCGACAATTTGTTTAGGAGTTAATGATTCTAAATTTGCCATCTTTTAAACTTTCCACGAATTGGGGATTTAACCAACGCGTGGGTCGGTGAATTTTTATTTTATTATTCTGTTTAAGTCACAAACTAAACCAAAACTATTCAAATTTCCTGCGGTATTATAGCCTGAATACCCATAGGAAAAATCCAAGAGTTTGGTGTGTATTAAAAAACCCAAGGAGAACCCAGAAAAGCCACTGATATTCTGTTGACTCAACTCGGCAGCCCTTAAATGATTATACCCAATTAAAGCATGAAAATTTTTATTAAACAAAATTTCTGTGCCAACTACAAAATGCCTTGCTATTTTATCTGCTAAACCTACTTTATTCTCAATGATATTACCATTAAAGTCTTTTTTGATAATGGTTTTATCTAAATATGCAATATCGTATTGATATAAGTGATGAGCCGTAAATGAAAAACGGACTGGCATATATTTAGGTTTAAAACTAATACCTGCTTGTACATCAAAAGGTAAATTGCTATTATCAAACGGAGTATATGCTTTTAATAATGCTCCTATATTTTTTGCACTTATCCCAAGCGTCAATGCTTGGGTAGGATGCTTAAATATAGCACCAAAATCTAACAATAAAG
Source organism: Arcicella sp. GW458-12-2-14-TSB2 (assembly GCF_059423785.1). NCBI lineage: Bacteria > Pseudomonadati > Bacteroidota > Cytophagia > Cytophagales > Flectobacillaceae > Arcicella > Arcicella sp. GW458-12-2-14-TSB2. The sequence continues at coordinate 3,428 of NZ_JBWKYN010000035.1, forward strand.
CTACCGCTGAATAACTTTCTACGACTGATGACACATATTTTATACTTCCCCCAAAGGTAATATTGCCTTGAGTCCTAGCACTGGATAACGTAAGTGCTACATCATTAGCGGTAAATTGTCCAAGAATATTTCCAGCAGCATCTGTTAATTGAAAATTGCCATAATTAACCGACTGAACACCTAAAGCAACAATGTTTTTCTTGAAACTTCGACCATAAGCAGCCGTGGTATAATTGATGCCTGCAAAATAAGGAATATAATTTACAGCTAAAAGATTATGCAAAGTGGTATCTAAAAGAGCAGGATTCTGGAAAAGTACATTTATATCTTTATTGGTATGCGAAACGTTTATTCCACCCAAAGCTAACGTGACAGGATTGCTGGGAATATTCAAAAAGCTGAAGCTTTGATTACCTCCAATCTGAGAAAAACCTTGTCGGGCAATTTGTAGAAAAAATAGTATGAAAAATTTCCAAATGTAATTTTTATTCATGCTTCATTTAATATTTTTTGTCCTTTAATCATAATATTGTTTAACCAAACTACAACCCTATATTGAGTGATATAAAACAATTTTGATAAAAACGAACCAAGATAAGCATTCAATCTAGTATAAGACTATTTATTTATATTTATTATTGTGTAATTTATCAGAATATCGCTAGAGTTTTCATTAAAATACACAAAAAAAATAAAATTATACAAAATCAAGAAACTATATTGTTTTTGCAGGTAATTGCTATTTGAAAGTATATCTTTGATAAGAATTCTAATAAAACAATAGAACAAAATCATTCAAAATGAATACAGGGGGCAATCAAGTGAAATTTGATGAATTAGCAAAGAAAAATACTGAAGCTTTATTGGGTGGAGGTGAAAAACGGATTGAGGTTCAACACAAAAAAGGAAAGCTGACAGCACGCGAAAGGGTAATGTTGCTATTGGATGAAGGTAGTTTTGAAGAGATTGGCAAATTCGTGATGCATCGCTGTAAAGATTTTGGGTTAGATAAAGAATATTACTTGGGAGATGGCGTAATTACGGGCTATGGTACCGTAAATGGGCGTTTGGTCTATGTATTTGCTCAAGACTTTACCATCTTTGGCGGAGCGTTATCCGAAACACATGCGGAAAAAATCTGCAAGATTATGGATTTAGCCATGAAAAATGGTACTCCTATTATTGGTCTGAATGATTCTGGTGGCGCTAGGATTCAAGAAGGCGTTACTTCATTGGCAGGGTATGCGGATATTTTTTATAAAAACACCTTGGCTTCGGGCGTAATTCCACAGATTTCCGCCATCATGGGGCCATGTGCAGGTGGGGCAGTATATTCTCCAGCGATAACCGACTTTATTTTAATGGTTGAAAACACTTCATATATGTTTGTAACAGGCCCGAATGTGGTAAGGACTGTTACCCATGAAGTAATTACTTCAGAGGAATTGGGCGGAGCTTCTACGCATTCTACCAAATCGGGCGTAACACATTTTTCTTGTGCCAACGAAGTGGTCTGTATCAATAACATCAAAAAAATATTATCGTATGTTCCTCAGAACTGCGAAGATAAAGCGCCTTCCCTACCCTATGAAATAGGCAATGAAGAACGAAAAGGCTTGGATAGCATTATTCCAGAGAACCCTCATCAGCCTTATGATATCAAGGAAGTAATTGAGCATATTACTGATTCCGACTCCTTCTTTGAAGTGCATAAAAACTATGCTGAAAATATTGTCGTTGGCTTTGCTCGTCTGGCAGGTAGAAGTATTGGTATCGTAGCCAATCAACCTATCGTGATGGCGGGCGTATTAGACATTCAGGCAAGTCAGAAAGCTGCCAGATTTGTTCGTTTTTGCGATTGTTTCAATATTCCATTATTAGTGTTAGAAGATGTCCCCGGGTTTATGCCTGGCACTAACCAAGAATGGGGCGGCATCATCTCTCATGGAGCAAAACTATTGTATGCTTTCTGTGAAGCTACCGTACCAAGAATTACGGTAATTACCCGCAAAGCCTATGGAGGGGCTTATGATGTAATGAATTCCAAACACATTGGTGCTGATATGAATTATGCTTGGCCAACAGCCGAAATTGCGGTAATGGGGGCTAAAGGTGCGGCGGAGATTATTTTTAAAAGAGAAATATCAGAAGCAGAAAACCCAGTTGAGAAACTACAAGAAAAAGTAGAGGAATATACCGAGAAGTTCGCTAATCCGTATAGAGCGGCACATCGTGGCTATATTGATGAAGTAATTCAGCCTTCAGAAACGCGTCAGAAATTAATACGGGCTTTTAAAATGCTGGAAAATAAAGTAGCTAATTTACCAAGGAAGAAGCATGGGAATATTCCTTTGTAGCTGTGAGCTTTGAGTTATGAGCTTTGAGCTTCTTTTTTGCAGGATATTTAACTAAAAATTGATTTTTATCCCCAAAGGCTTTAAAAACCTTTGGGGTTTTGTATTTTTGTAAAAATGACATTTCGAAATATATCAATACTTTAATTATGACTGAAAACGCAAAAACATTTCTCTACGAATACCTTAACAATGCTTCGCCAACTGGTTTTGAAGCATCGGGACAACAAATTTGGTTAGACTATATCAAACCTTATATCGACGAAACTATCATTGATGTGTATGGTACAGCCGTTGGGGTGATTAAACCAAACACTGCTTCGTTGGCAAAATCTTATAAAGTAGTTATCGAAGCGCACGCTGACGAAATATCTTGGTTTGTAAACTATATCGACGATAATGGTTATATTTTCGTAAGAAGAAATGGTGGTTCTGATGCCGTGATTGCCCCTTCTATGCGTTGTAATTTACACACTAAAAAAGGTGTTGTAAAAGGCGTATTTGGCTATCCTGCTATTCACGTGCGTGATTTGGCAAAAGACAAAGCTCCAACTGTAAATGATATTTTTATTGATTTGGGTGCCGCCAACAAAAAGGAAGTGGAAGAAATGGGCGTTCATGTTGGAACGGTGGTAACTTTTGAAGATGGTTTAACTGAATTGAACAATCGTTATTACGTTGGTCGTGCCTTGGATAACCGCATTGGTGGCTTTATGATTGCAGAGGTAGCACGCATGTTAAAGGAAAATAAAGTTGAACTTCCTTTTACATTGTATGTAGTAAATGCTGTACAAGAAGAAATAGGTTTACGTGGTGCTGAAATGATTGTAAGACGTTTGAAGCCAGACGTAGCAATTGTTACTGACGTTACCCACGATACTCAGTCGCCGATGTATAACAAAAAAGAACAAGGTGATTTAAAATGTGGTGCTGGCCCAGTAATTTGTTATGGCCCTGCTGTACAAAATAACCTACGTGATTTTATTATTGACGTAGCTGAATCTAAAGAAATCAAAATCCAGCGTCAGGCGGTTTCTCGTTCTACTGGTACGGATACTGATTCATTTGCTTATGCAACTGAGGGAGTAGCTTCTGCGTTGATTTCTTTACCATTAAAATACATGCACACAACCGTTGAAACCGTTGCGAAAGACGATGTGCAAGCAGTAATTAATTTGATTTACGAATCTCTATTGGCTCTGACTGGCAACGAAGATTGGCGTTATTTGAAGTAAGCTGTAAGCTTTGAGCAGTGAGCTGTGAGCTTTTTTTACGCTAAAAATCTTTTGCAAGCTATGAGCTTTTTTAGGCTAAAAAAATAAATCTCATTGCTCATATTAGCTGTCAGTTATGAGCATTGAGCTATGAGCTTTTTTAGGCTAAAAAATAAATCTCATTGCTCATATTAGCTGTCAGTTATGAGCATTGAGCTGTGAGCTTTTTTTAGGCTAAAAAATTAAATCTCATTGCTCATATTAGCTGTAGGCTATGAGCCGCGAGCTATGAGCTTTTTTTAGGCTAAAAAATTAAATCTCATAGCTCATATTAGCTGTCAGCTATGAGCTTTTTTAGGCTAAAAAATTAAATCTCATAGCTCATTGCTCACAGCTCAAAGCTCACTAATCATAGCTTAACAATATGTCCAACACACTTTCTGTTTCTTCTTTCAACTTAATTCTATATTCAGCCCAACAAAGAGGTGCTGAATACAGTGTGCTGTGCGAAAAAGTAGGATTAACAGCCGATATGCTTCAAGACCCTGACGCTCGTTTACCTATCAGAAAAGTGCAGGAATTATGGAAAGAGGCAGTGGAAATGACGGGTGATGAACATTTAGCATTGCATATAGGTGAATCTATCAATACTGTTGCGGTGGGAATTTTGGCTTATGTGATGATGCACTGTCCTACTTTGGATAAAGCTTTAGAAAAACTTTGCCAATATCAAGACATCGTTTGTGATGGTTCAAAAACTGAGTTTTATATAAAAGACGATTTGGCTTATGTAACTTTAACACAGTTAAGCGAGGATATGCTTTATCCGCAATATGCTTTTGAATCTGAATTATCTATTTATAATGAAGCCGTAAAAGGTATGCTTGGTAGGGCATTACCCCTTCATGCAGTGCATTTTAATTATCCTGCTTATTCACCACATTTAAGTGAGTACCAACGCATTTTTAAGACTGAGCAGGTACTCTTTGAAAGTGATATTACAGGAATCGTTTTTGATAAAAAGTACTTAGACTATCCTATTCTGAATGCCAATCCAAATCTTTTTCCTTTGTTTGATAAGCACGCGCAAAGTATTCTGAGTAGCCTTAAACAAGATAATTCTATCAAAGAAAAGGTTAAGAAAGAGATTTTGGACGGACTAAAAGGGGAAGAGCCATCGTTATTTAATATTTCTAGGAATCTGGGCATTGGGTTACGTTCACTACAAATGAAACTCAAGGAAGAAGGAGTCACTTTTCAGCAACTCCTTGATGACATTCGTAAGAACTTGGCTGTTCAACATCTACAAGAAACGCATTTAAGCACGACAGACATTGCTTATTTATTAGGTTATTCTGAACCGAGTGTTTTCTTTCGTTCCTTCAAAAAATGGACTGGGTATACTCCAAACGTGTATCGCAAAAACCCTAAAACGGTAGCGTGAGTCAGTTAGTGAATGAGTGATTTAGTGATTATCATTTAAAACCGTGAAGGTCGACGGCTCACAAATTACCTATTCTTTTACTTTTGACTCATTCCTTGGAGTTTTAGTAAGTGTTCCCTCCTTAAAAGCTCATTACTCATAGCTCATAGCTGAGTGCTAACAACTATTTCCCTATCTTTCCCAAATGCGTATTCCCAAAACTATCTTCATATTTTAAGCCATAGCCCATCATTCTATCAAAGGATGAGTGTGCAAATAGAATTGTTCCCACTAATAAAATGATTTGGTTTTGTAGGTAGAATCCTAACACTAACATACTAATGCCTAAGGCTTTATGATGAACAAAATTATATAGCCAAGCACCCGCTTTAGTATTAATTAAATAACCTAACATCCCTAAATCTGGTGTAAGTAGCAATGCAGGAAAGTACCACCAAGCAAATTCCAATCGACTGAAAATTAGTATTCCCAACACAAATTCAGCCATTTCTTCAAGTCTTAATATAGTTTTCATAATGTTTTTTGTATTTAATATCTGTTTGTTTAAAAGGTAAAATGTTAAACTAAAAAAAACTCCCTGCTCAAGGCTTTCCGCTCACAGCTACTTCACAAGCTCATTCTCCTTAAACCAATCCAACGTTTGAGTAATGGCTTCTTGCAAAGGAGTTTCTTTAAAAGTTGGAAAAATACTTCTCACCTTAGTATCGTCCAGTATTACTGTTCCTTCAAAAAGGTAAAGCATCTCTTTTACTTCTTTCATTACTGGCATAAAAATTCCTAATACTGTAAATAACCATTTGGGATAAACCGTTATCTTTTCTGGAGCATTGGCTGACCTTGAAATCTGGTTAAGAAAACCTTTGATTGTTGGATGTGCTTGTCCGCCATAATTATAATTTTCATAAGGTTGCTGAACACCTCTTTGCATTAATCTTACCATCATTTCGGCAGCATCTTTGGTAAAAACCATCTGATGCGGAATATCAATTCGAACAGAATAAGGGATAGCGTTACCTTTAAGGGCATTTATAAAAATAGGCTTTATACCCGCATTCAATACATTAGGACCCCAAAAATCTGGCAAACACACATCTAATACCTTACATTTCCCAGTATGGGCGGCATCTTTCAACATCTTCTTTAACTCAACACGCAAAGCTCCTTTTCGGGTGCAAGGATGCTCAGGAGAATCTTCTTTAATTAATGGGGTTTTGCCATAGTTGTAAATATTCCCAGGAAAAACAATCATTGCTTGATTGATACTGGCAGCTTCAATAATCTTGGCAGTCACTACATCCATATTACCAAACCATTGGTCATAAGGATAATTAATCCCGTGAAAAATATACTTTTTGTCGGCAGAGACTTGTTTTAAAAGATTCAAATCTTGCACATCACCTTTGATGATTTCTACATTGTCAAAGTCTTTAAAAAGATTTGTTGCCTTGGCTACATCACGAACAATGATGCTTACTGGAATATTTTTGTGAAGTAAATTTTCGGTAAATGCATAACCAATACTTCCTGTTGACCCTAGAACTAAGATTTCTGATTGCATGTTTTCTGGTTGTTTAATGATGATACAAAGTTGTCTCAATCCATCGAAATCGTCCTTGACCAATCGTGCAAATAACATGACATTTCACGAAAACCTATTAATAAAATAGGAGTCCTCTCTAATTTTAAAATCAAAGAAAAGAGCGGTCAAAAACTAATTTTGACCGCTCTTTTTTAATTGATTTATAGTTCCGTTAGGAACGGTATATCGGTAGAAGTATCTTTGATAGTTCATTCTAGCCCCATCGGGGCGAAATATTTCGCCCCGATGGGGCTAGAATGGGAATCTTATTGACAATGTCCCTACCGATATTTCACCTCTACGAGGCTAATATTTTAAGAAAATTAGCTCAATAATATCTTCCTACAGAAGGGTTATCTACAATGATTCTCTTCATTTCCTGAGGATTAATCGTTCCTTGTTTCTGATACACTACCTTTCCATTCGGCTCTATCAGCAAAGTATACGGCAAAGCTCCTTGCCATTTTGGGTCAATAAGTTCTATCAGTTTGTAGGCATCATCTGAATTAAAAATATAATTTTTGTTAGAAGCCTGTAGTCTTTTCAGCGTTGCCAAAGCTTTATCTTTTTTGTCTGGTTTATCTGCCGAGACAGTCACTAATTCAAAATCTCGTTGTCTAAACATTCTATTGATGGTCATAAAATCAGGCAATTCTGCCACACATGGCCCACACCAAGTAGCCCAAACGTTGATTAATCTTAATTTCCCCGAATCATTTTTCAATAAACTCTTGATACCTGCTTCATCGATTGATTCCAACGCTACGGGTTCTTTTGCCCAATCTACTTTTTCTTGAGCTGCTAATTCTCTTTTACCTCCCCATTTTATCGAACATCCAAACGTTTTGGTTTTACTCACCGTTACGGGCTTGTCCGCCAATAATTCATCAAGGGCTCTTCTGGTATCATGATTTTTAGGCGTCCCCGTTGGTTTCTCAACATCATCAATTCTTCCCGAGTATCTTAATATTCTTTTCTGGTCAAAAATAAAGGCATGAGGCGTAGCCACAGGTCCATATTTTTTAGAGGCTACTTCCGTATCACCATCATACAAATAAGGAAAATTGAAATGGTGTTCTTTTGCCCTGATTTTCATATCATTGTAACTATCGCCCAAATCGGTATAACCCATTTCGTCCAAACGCACACTTACTGGGTCATTGGGTGAAATAGCTATTACTTGCACTCCTTTGGCTTGGTAATCTGTCACAAGTTTTTTGATGCGCTCTTCATAAGATTGTGCCGTCGGACAATGATTACAGGTAAATACTACAACTAAAAGTTTGGCTTTGGTAAAAGAATTGAGCGTATACATTTTGCCATCAGTTCCCTTTAAATTAAAATTAGGAGCAGCAGCGCCAATTTCTAAAGTAGGATGTTCTTCAATATTTTTGAAGCCCAATAATGCTATGCAAATCGTTAATAATGAGAGGGAAAGTATTCTTTTCATAGTTTTGATAAATTGTTTTTTTCTATACAAAAGAAAACACTTTTTCGGACTAATGTATCTTGCTTTGGTTGCTTTATTTGATTGAGCCATAGAAAATCACTATTTTTGGTAATAGTCACCCACTATTTTTCTTTTATAAAGATATATTTATGCAAGACCTTTCAATAACTCTTATTCAAACGAATTTATATTGGGAAAACACCACTGCTAATTTGGCGATGTTGGAAGAAAAAATTGCGCTGATTGATACGCCTACTGACCTTATTATTTTGCCAGAAATGTTTAATTCTGGCTTTACGATGAATGTAAAAGAGGTTGGAGAGCCCATGAATTTTTTCGTGCAAAAATGGATGAAACAACAAGCTGCACAAAGCAATGCCGTGGTCACGGGTAGTTTTATTGTAAAAGATGGCAATCAGTTTTTCAATAGATTAATCTGGATGCGTCCTGATGGTAGTTTTGAGCAATACGACAAACGTCATTTATTTAGAATGGGGGGCGAACATCATTATTTTACAGGTGGTACAAAAAAGCTAATTGTGGAATTGAAAGGCTGGAAAATCTGTCCGCTTATTTGTTATGATTTACGGTTCCCTGTATGGTCTAGGAATGTAAATCAAGCGTATGACTTATTAATCTATGTAGCCAATTGGCCAGCAGTTCGTTCAAAAGTGTGGGATACCCTCCTACAAGCCCGTGCTATTGAAAACCAAGCTTATGTAGTTGGGCTAAACCGTGTAGGCAAAGACGGAATGGATTTAATATATTCGGGCAATTCGGCAGTGATTGATTTTAAAGGTAATCAACTTTTTTATGAAGAAAATATTGAAATTGTAACCACACAGGTACTCCATAAAAAAAGTTTGGCTGAATTCAGAGAGCAATTCCCTGCTTATTTAGATGCGGATAGTTTTGACATTAAAACCAATTGATTATGCAGAAAAAACTACTAACTTTTTCATTATTTTTAAATTTTTTATTTATCATTACGGGTGGCATCTTGGCATACCAATTTAGGCTAAAACTCTATCGATATTTATTCCCCGTGAAATCAAAAAATATTTTATTGATTGGTGATTCTTTGATTGCACAAGAAAACTGGTCGTTGCTCTTAGGCAGAAATGACGTTTACAGCATAGCTTATGGTGGGGCAATCACTTTGCATATTTTAAAAAACTTAACATTACAAGTACCCCAAATTAAACCAAAAATTTGTGTAATTGAAGGCGGTATAAACGATTTGCTAGCTGGCGTACCCGAACAAAGAGTTTTTGAGAACTACCAAAAAATGATTAAAATCCTTCAAGAACAGCAAATTAAAATAGTTGTTCAAGCGGTAGTTTATACGTCGATGTCTGATATTAACAAAGAAATCACACTGCTGAATAATAAATTAGCGAGGTTTTGCCAAGAAAATCAATTAGTATTTGTTGATGCTAATTCGTATTTAGCTGAAAACAATCAACTAAAAACACAATATTCATTAGATGGCATTCATTTACAATATGACGCTTACCCTATCTGGGCAAAAGAATTAGCAAGGGCATTGGAAGCCCTAGAAGACAAACCATAAAAAAACCCTGTAAAGTAGTACTTTACAGGGTTTTTACTTCTACTTATATAAAGAATTATTAAAGTATCATTAGTACGCGTGTACCGTCAACATCAATACCTTCAAGTCTAACTTTACCTTTGCGATTAGCTAAAACATCTGCTACTTCTTTTGCATCAGTAACAGCTTTGTCATCAATTTTAGTGATAATAAAGCCTTTATCTAATCCTTGGTAACCTAATCTACCTTCTGGATCAACGTCAGTGATTTTAGCACCGCCGCTTACTTTGAATTTAGCTTTTTCGCTATCAGTTAAGTTTGCAAGCTTAGCACCTAGAAAATCGCTTTTTACAATGTTTCCAGCAGTTTCACCTTTCACAATGTTTGTATTGCCATCTTTGTTTTTCAACACAACATTGAAATCTTTTAGGTCTCCATCACGGTTTACAGTAACTACTACAGTTTCACCTGGGCGTTTGCGACCTACCAATTCCATCAATTTAGACATTGATTTGGTTTCGATGCCATCTATTTTTACAATTACATCATTTACTTTTAATCCAGCAGCTTGTGCAGAACTTCCGCCTGCTGTTGGGAAACCACCAACATACACACCGTCGCCTACTTTCAAATCTTTTTCCTCAACCAATTTGGCATTCACTTCAGTAATGTTGATACCTAAGTAACCACGTTGCACATTACCATATTTAATCAAATCAGCCGCTACTTTTTTAACAATCCCTACTGGCACTGCAAAAGAATATCCTGCAAATTGACCAGTACGGCTATAAATAGCAGTGTTGATACCAATAAGCTCACCTTTTAAGTTTACCAAAGCACCACCAGAGTTACCCGGATTTACGGCTGCATCTGTTTGAATAAATGATTCTAATGGATTAACATCTCCACCTCGGTCGATAATGTTTTGGCGTCCTTTTGCTGAAACAATACCCGCTGTAACAGTCGATTCTAAATTGAACGGATTACCTACAGCCAATACCCACTCTCCTACTCTGATTGCATCTGAATCACCAAAAGTTAAGAATGGTAAATTAGAGCTTTTCACTTGAATTACAGCAATATCTGTAGCTGGGTCAGTACTAATAACTTTAGCTTTTAATTCGCGTTTATCATTCAAAATTACAGATACTTCGTCGGCATCTTGTACTACGTGGTTGTTAGTAACAATATAACCGTCTGAACTAATAATTACACCCGAACCTGATGCTTCTTGAGGTTCAACTTGCTGACGACGACCGCCTCCGCCGAAGCCTCCGAAGAATTCTTCAAACGGATCCATCATTTGACGGCTAACGTTACGTGTCATTTTCGTTTTGATGTGTACTACCGCAGGTGTTGCTTTTTCAGCAGCATAAGTAAATTCACCCGGAGCCCCTGCTGGAACAGCTCCAGCATTTGAAACCATTCGTGTGAAAGCAGAAGGCGTATTGGTAAATAAGGCGTCTGATGATGATTTTTCTAAAAACAGCTTATAGGCTCCAAGCGTAGTAGCACTACTCAATATTCCGGCTATAGCTAGGTTTTTTACATTACTTTTAATTTCCATGGTTTGTGATATTTTGTTAAATTTTACAAAACAATACAAGAATGAATAAATTTTTAATCTTTAATTCACATCTGCTAATTTAACGCTAAAACTTTTTTTAAGGTGCATTCCTTTAAAGCTTTTTAACATATTTTAAGAAAATACTTATTCGTAAGGAATCAGCTTTAAATGATGTTTTTTTTGCAGAACAATAATATAGTATTTCGGGCAAAAAGATTCCTTCTCTAACATTTTTTTTCAGAGAAGGAATCGAAAAAAATAATCATGAAGCAAATGGCTAAAAGTTTAGCACAAGCTAATTTATTAAGCTACTGCTATTTCTTTAACCGCAGGTTTTAATTCTTCTTTTTTAGGAAGTGAAATATTCAATATTCCGTCTGCATAAGTAGCTTCTATTTTTTCTCCATCTACCGACTTAGGCAAATTGAATGTTCTTTGAAACGAAGTGTAATTAAATTCTTGGCGAGTGTATTGCTCAGTTTTTTCTTCATTTGATTGCTCTTTCTTAGTTGAGATAGTCAAACGGTTTTCGTGAAGACTTAATTTAAAATCTTCTTTTTTCAAACCCGGAGCTGCTACTTCAATATGAAATACGCCTTCTGCTTCTTTAACATTTACAGCAGGAATGTTATTATAAGCTAAACTATGGTGATGTTTTGATGGATACATGGTGTCTATGTTTTTTAAAATGTTGTTGAAATCTTCATTAAAAAATTGGAATGCTGGGTTATTGAATCTAACAAGTTTCATGGTTTTATGACGTTTAATGTTTTTTGATTAAATGTTAAAAATGTTTTGTCCTTCATTATAATAGCTGGACATCCCTTTTATCTCAAATCCCGTACCACCCATATTTCAATGCCATTATGTCTTATATTTTTTATTTTACACAATTTACACATGACAAAATAACCGATTCATATAAATCAAGGTTGATAAATTGTCATTTATTAGATTATCAGTAAATCAGCGATATTTTTCTACGTGAATCTGGGGAAAGATTTTACTCGCTGATTTTGGAGATTAAAAAACCGCAGATTTTCGGAGATTTTGAATTCTTTAAAAAATCAGCGATATTTTTCTTCGTGAATCAGCGGGGAAAAATAAACAAAAACGGCTACCTCGATGAAGTAGCCGTTTTCTATTTTTTATTCAAACCATTTAAGCACATCGTCCTTAGAAGGAATTGAAATATCTAGTTTTAACTTTTTACGCATTCCGCCTAAATCGTTAAATACTTTGTTCGGATTAGCCTCTTTCAGTCCTGCGATGGTCATAAAGCCCATTTTTTGAAGTACAGGAATCCATGCTGTTGGTACACCGATTGCTTCGTATTCTGCATCAGTAGAAAGTTCAGCTTTCTTCTCGGGACGCATCTGAGGGAAGAACAATACCTCTTGAATAGTCGTTTGATTAGTCATCAACATCGTCAGACGGTCGATACCAATACCAATACCTGCTGTTGGTGGCATACCATATTCTAATGAACGAAGGAAATCTTCATCCATCGCCATTGCTTCATCATCACCTCTTTCAGCTAGTTTCAATTGTTCCTCAAAACGTTCACGCTGATCAATCGGGTCATTTAATTCTGAATAAGCATTGGCAATTTCTTTACCATTGACAAATAATTCAAAACGCTCTACCAACCCTGGTTTACTACGGTGTTTTTTAGTCAATGGAGACATTTCAACTGGATAGTCGATAATAAACGTTGGCTGAATCAAATTGCCTTCTACTTTCTCGCCGAAAATTTCGTCAATCAATTTACCCGTTCCCATCGAAGCATCCACTTCTATTCCCCAAGAAGTACAGTGATTACGAAGCGTTACTTCATCCATTCCTTCTACATTAACACCTGTATATTTTTCAATCGCTCCTGCAATCGTCAAACGTGTGAATGGTCCAGCAAATTCTATTTCGTTTTCACCAACTTTTACTTTCGTTTGTCCGTTAGTAGCGATAGCTACTTTCTCGAAAATCTCTTCGGTGATTTCCATCATCCAATTGTAGTCTTTGTAGGCTACATAGAATTCTAAAGAAGTAAACTCAGGATTGTGAGTTCTGTCCATTCCTTCATTACGGAACATTTTGCCGAACTCATACACACCATCAAAACCACCTACAATAAGGCGTTTCAAATACAATTCATTGGCAATTCGCATATATAAAGGAATATCCAAAGAATTGTGGTGCGTTTTGAACGGACGAGCAGATGCCCCACCGTGAATTGGCTGAAGAATTGGTGTTTCAACCTCTAACCAGCCTTTTCCATCAAAAATTGTACGCATCGTCGTTACAATTCTTGAACGTTTGATAAATATATTTTTTACTTCTGGATTAACAATCAAATCAACATAACGTTGACGGTAACGCGTTTCTGGGTCTGTTAAACCATCAAACACATTTCCATCTTCATCACGTTTTACTACTGGTAATGGGCGTAAAGATTTATTCAGAATCTTGAATTCGGTAACGTGAATAGAAACTTCTCCTGTTTGGGTAGTAAACACATAGCCCTTTACACCGATAATATCACCAATATCTAATAACTTCTTGAAAACTGTATTATAAAGCGTTTTATCTTCATCTGGACAAAGGTCGTCTCTGCGGAAATATAATTGAATACGGCCTGTAGCATCTTGTAATTCTGCGAAAGATGCACTCCCCATAATTCGGAAAGACATTAATCTACCTGCAATCGAGATATTCTTATAATCAATCTTATTGTTCGCATAATTCTGCTGAATATCCTCAGCAGTTACATTGATTTCGTATAGTTCAGCTGGATAAGGGTCGATTCCAAGCTTCATTAAATCTTCGCGCTTTTGTCGGCGAAGTACTTCTTGTTCTGAAAGCATAGTATTTGTAATATGATTCGTGAAAAAACACCAATCTTGTTTTCCTGCAAAATTAAGGATTATTCGTGTGTCTTCAAACCATAAATTTTTCTGATTTTCTTGTTACCATTTTTTAACGCATTTACGACTAAGGAAATGTAGCACAAAAAGAGGGGTTTTACGGAGGGTAAAAATACGCAATTAAGCAATTAAAGTGTTTTTACGCTAAAATATTGAAAGCAAAGTCTTTTGTTTTGTACTATGGAAAAATATTCATCAAGGTGATTATGTAAACCAAACAACTATGAACTTACCAATCCAAACCAATTTTCTCTTTTCTTCAAAACGATATGGTCGTGAAAAAAGAACAATTATTTTCTTAGAAAGAGGAAAAACAGAAATCTTTATCGATGAAATTGTGATGTGTCAAGGCGAAGGGAATTATACTTTTGTACATTATAAGAATGGTAGTAAAAGACTTTTTTCAAAAACGTTAAAACAATTTTGTGAATTATTTGAGGCTCATGATTTTGTAAGAGTGAGCAGATCGTTCTTGATTAATTTAAGATATTTAAAAGCATTCAGTACTACAGGCGAGCCATGTGTGATTATGATAGATGGACAAAAGATAGACATTGCCAGACGTCGCAAAGTGGCGTTTCAAAATATTATAAGACAGTTTACAATAAAATCAATTGCTTGATTACCAATTGGTCAATGTATGCTAATTAAAGAAAAACTATTTTAGTGGTTAGGTGAATAGGCGACAGCTTCCTGAATATTTCGGGGAGCTGTTTTGATTTAAGATTTTGGACTTGAAGACACTAGACTTGAAGACGCTAGACTTAAGACTTTGGACCTAGTCATTAAGTCTAGTACCTTAAATTTAACACCTAAAGTCCCAAAATCGAGCGTCTTCAAGTCCAAAGTCTAATATCTCAAAATCCAGCATCTTAAAATCTAAAATCTTCAAGTCTTAAGTCTAGCGTCTTCAAGTCTAACATCTTATTTACCAAAAACGAACCAACTTTTTATTTTTTGGATTTCACTATTAGCTACCCCTTAAAGAGTAGCATAAGACAAATCTCTAAAATCAATAAAGAATGGAATACAGACAGTTAGGTGCATCAGGCTTAGAAGTGCCTGTGCTAAGTTTTGGTACTGCTACATTTGGTGGTGGAAACGATTTTTTTAAAGCTTGGGGAAGTACTCAGGTAGAAGAAGCTACTCGTTTAGTAGATATTTGTTTAGAAGCAGGACTCAATTTCTTCGATACTGCCGATGTTTATTCTCAAGGACTATCAGAAGAGATTTTAGGAAAAGCATTGGCTGGTAAAAGAGATAAATCTTTGATTTCCACAAAAGCTACTTTTACTTTTGGCGATGGGCCAAACAATCAGGGTTCATCTCGCTATCGTTTGATTAAACAAGTTGAAGGAAGTTTAAAACGCCTCAATACTGATTATATCGACCTTTACCATATGCATGGGTTTGATGGTAACACGCCTATTGAAGAGACCCTCAGAGCATTGGATGATTTAATTCAAAGTGGGAAAATTAGGTATATCGCTGCTTCTAATTTTTCGGGTTGGCACTTAATGAAATCTCAAGCTATCGCTGATAAATATGGTTGGAATAAATATGTAGCGCATCAGGTATATTATTCATTGGCCAATCGTGAATACGAATGGGAATTGATGCCTTTGGGCTTAGACCAAAAAGTTGGCGGAATTATTTGGTCACCCTTGGCGGCAGGTAGATTAGGCGGCAAATATCGTAGAAACCAACCTTTGCCACAAGATAGTAGAGTAGCGCAAGGCGGAAGTCCTATTCCAGAAGCAGTAATCAACGAAGAAGTATTTTATAATATCATCGATGCCTTGGACGAAGTAGCAGAAGAAACTGGTAAAACGCTAGCACAAGTGGCCATCAACTGGGTATTGCAAAGACCAACAGTATCGAGCATTATTATTGGTGCAAGAAACGAAGCGCAACTCCTTCAAAACATTGAGGCTGTAGGTTGGAATTTGACAACAGACCAAGTAAAGAAATTAGACCAAGCCAGCGAAGTACCAACAATTTATCCGTATTGGCATCAAAGACAAAATCTGAAATTGAATCCTTTACCTAAGTTTTATTAGGATTACTCTTATCACTAGGGAGGGACTTAAGTCCCTCCCTAGTGATGAGAATTTTGATTATCAATCACTTACAAGATTATAAACAATCAATAAGACTTAACTCACCAGCTAATAGAAAATCATCCTCCTTTAATCCTATTCATTTCATCCTCAGAACCTGAGTTGCGATTTCTCGCTCCTTTGATTTCCTTATTGCCGAATCGGTAATTAAAACTAAATTTCAATTGTTGTCCTTCAAAAGTGAACCTTAAATTTGTTTCAATCCCTGCATAGCGTGAATGGTATCCTCCACGAGCAGTACCTAGTACGTCACTATAAGAAACCTTGAAAGTGGCATTATCACTCCAAAACTTCTTTTGCACACCTATGTCCATCATGCCCATACCCGAATTGTAATCGATTCTTCGGTAGGGTGAATTATACCAACCCGATAATTCTATCGTCCAGTTGTTTTTTATCTTGAAAGTATTCTGTCCGTTGCAATTAACTGCTGCCGTACTGTTATTAATGACTAATCCATTTTCCAGATTAGCCTTCCAGATATTGTGATAGGCACTCACATTGAAATAAATTTGCCACCATTTTGTGATAGAAGCCGTAATGCTCATATCCAAGCTTACTCCTTCAGAATAATCTAAGTTTCTAGAAATAAAATAGGTTCGGCTACTATCATAAGGAATCCTTAAACCCACCACTGGGAATTTAGTTCGCCAATATCCTAAAGAAGTTGTCAGTTTAGATTGATATACATGCGTCAATTTAAAACTATTGGCTAACTCAGGACGAAGGAATGGATTTCCTTTTGAATACACCAATTCATCAATCCTGTATTCAAATGGGTTCAGGTTTTGATAACTTGGACGATTGATTCTGCGACTATAATTAAGGTTAAAAGAATGGTTATCAGATGCCTTAAATGATAGCGTACCGCTTGGAAAAAAGTTTAGGTAAGTGGTATCTACCCTATCCAAATCATTGTGTTTATAACTGGTAAGATTGCCCAACGACTTAGTATTCTCAGCCCTCAGTCCTATTTGAAAATCCCACTTTTTGTTCAGTTGAACATTATAATTGATGTACCCAGCATATACTCTTTCGGTATAAGTAAATCTATTACTTCGGTCAATGTCTCTGACTTCAGTATTATTAATGACATTAAAAAAATCAAAAGTATTGTCAGACGTCACATCCGACCATTTTACGCCATACCCCAATTTTCCTTTTTGAAAGGGCTGCTCATAATCAATTTTAAAAGAACTGATCGTAATATCTGTCGGAGTTTTACTGACATAGTTTCGTTCAATCGCAGGTATCTCTGGCGAATAAAACTGATACCTATTTGGCTGATAATTGATACCCCTAGAAGTAAAAATACCATAATTTGCATCAACATTTAGTTCATGACCAGTAGTATCGGCAAAACGATAATTTAGATTTAAGTTGAGGTTCTTGTTTTTTTCAGGGTTAGATGTTTGTGAATAAAGTACGACAGAATCTGGCACTGAGCTAAACCTTTTGCCAATCAGCGTTTGGCTTTCGCCTCCGCCGTTATGGTCGCTCATTCTTCCATTCGCACTAAAGCCTATCGTATTTTTTGAATCAATGTAGTAATCAACGCCCACTTTAGCACTTTGCGAAGTATCCTTCCATAAGCCATGCCACGTTTTATTATAGATGGTATTGTTTAAAATTTGGTCATCCAAAGTAGTATTATGCCAAGCCCCTTGATTATAACTATACGAACCAAAAAGATTAACCTTTTTATCACGGTGATTGATGTTCAGTGAGCTATTGTATTTTGGCGTAATACCAAAATTAGCCCCAAGACTAAGATTGCCATTAGTACCAATTTTTCGGTTCTTCTTTAAACGGATATTGATAATGCCTAAGTCGCCAGCGGCATCATATTTAGCGGAGGGATTCGTGATAATTTCGATGGCTTCAATATCAGCGGAATTCATACTTCTGAGGGTTGAGGCAAGGTCTTTCCCACTCATCTGTGATGGTCTTCCGTCAATATAAATCCTTACGCCTGCTTTGCCTTTTATCAAAACGTTTTCATCTTTGTCAACTTGTACACCAGGAGATTTTTGTAATAATTCTAATGCATTTGAGCCTGTAGCATTAATACTGCTCTCTACATTAAACACAATTTTGTCTTGTTTCACCTCTATCAAAGGTTTGGATGCAACTACTTTTACTTCTTCCAACTGTTGGACAGAGGTTAATAAGGTAAAAGGCGGTAAATCAATGTTTTGATTGATTACTTCAATGGGTGACGACCTAAAACTTTTGAATCCTACCGCATTAATTTGAAGGTAATATAGCCCTTTGGCAATATTAGCCATTTTAAAAACGCCCTCTTCTGTGGCAATATCAGCTTTTACTAGCAAAGAATCCTTGGTATGATGCAAGGCAATCGTAGCAAAAGAAACTACTTCATTTTGTTGATTTTTAACAGTTCCATTGATTGTAAAGGTTTGAGCAAAGCCAATACTAGCGATACCTAGCAAGAGCATCAGCAACAGCGTTTTTTTCATTGTAATTAGGTTGTTTATTGAGGTCTTTATTTGACACAAGGACAAGAGGTTTTACTACTTTGTTGCAATTTTATCAGAATTAATTATGAGTAAATAGGTCAATAGGTTACCTCATCCCCCAGCCCCAGCCCCTTCAGAGAAGGGGAGCAGACTATTGGATTCAAAGCCCCTCTCTGAAGGAGAGGGGTTGGGGGTGAGGTGAAAATCTGTAAGTTTAAAATAAATCTTAAACCTACAGATTCTTTATAAATAAGTTAAAATAGGTTTATTTGGCTTTCCTTAAATAGATATTACCGTGCATATTCTTCATCATGATTTCGGGGCCACCACCATTGATTTTCCCATAAATCCAGTCTTCAATTTTAATTTTATACATCCCTTTTTCGCTGGCTGTATTTGTCTTAGGCTGAGTTTTGTCGATGTCAATATCAAAATCGCTTAGTATTTCACCTCTGTCTGATTTCAACTTAACATTTGTTTTAATCGTAGCAGGAAAAGTAATATCAACATTTCCGTTCAAGGTTGTAAATGCCATAGGTGCTTTAGCATCCACCGATTTGAAACTGGTGATGATATTACCATTCACCGTATTAGCCACTACAGAACCTGAAATATTAGAAAGCTTTATCGCACCGTTTACATTGTTTACCTCCATTTCTCCATTGAGGTTTTCTACTGTAATATCTCCATTATTGATGGTATGGAGTTTAAAGTTTCCATTTTGTGGTACTTTTAGAGTAAGATTAACCGCTCTTTTCCATGAATCAGAATGTACGATTATTTTGTTGTTGTTTTCCTCTGCCGTAAGCTCCAATCCATTATCTGCCACGATACGCTTCATGCCTTCTGCATTGGTTTTACTTTCTTCTTTTTTGCCAGCTGCCGCTTGTGCTTCTATCACGATTTCTTTACCTGCATAGCTCGCCACTTTGATTGAGCCATTGATTAATTTCACCGTCAGCGAATATGGCTTAGTTGGGTCTGTCAAAGGCACTGTTATCTGGTCTTTTGCTTCTGACTGAGCCACAGCCCTGTTCATCAATATGATTGATAGTAGCAACAATCCTGCTGTTTTTATTGTTTTCATCTGCTTGATATATGTTTTGATTTTAAATAATTTATTGTTGTTTTTTGATATATACGCTTCCGTTCATGGTTTCAAAACGGTATGCTTTTCCGCCAGAGCCAATTCTGATAGAAGATGTTTTGTTTAGTTTATAAACCGTCCCGTCACCCCTAGTTTCTTTGTTTTTCACTACCTGTGTTGGTAATACTTCAGTATTAGAAAAATCTGTGTAGAAATGTCCATTCATGCTTTTAAACTGTAAGTCTGCCGAAAGGTCATTGAGATAGGTAACCCTAATGTCACCGTTTAAGGTATAATAAGATGATGGTTCTGGAGGATTACTCACGTAGTTTATCGTGATATTACCATTAATCGTATGCAAATTACTTTGTCCTTTCGCATTGGCTACAGTGATTTCACCATTGATATTGCGTAAATGCAATGCTCCTGCTACGTCTTTTACCTCCACATATCCATTGTTGATGGTCGAAATATGTAAGTTCATGTTATAGGGTACTTTTACACTATACGATACATTATAATGATACTCTACACGTTTGTCATTTCTTCGCTCGTAATTACGATTAGGGCGAGAATCGTATGGTTGAGCCACATAAGCAATAATACTATCTCCTTTTTGTTCAAATGCCAATTGGAATTCTTTCTTACCAGTTTCTACATCATCCTCATCTCGGGCTGAAATATTTTTATCAACTTCTATCACTACTTTATCGCCAGCATAGCCTTCTACTTTTACAAAACCATTGATGTTATAAATGGCTAAAATGTTGGTGGTTGTCTTGGATACCTCAAATTCTTTATGAAGATGTTCATCAAATTTCTGTGCATTTGTTGACGATTGGGCACAAGAGAGTACCACTCCTATTAATAAGGAGAATAATGTTTTTTTCATGATGTAAAGGTTTATTTAAATGAGTTGATTAATACTTTGTTTTATTTTGTCCTTGACCATCTCGTTGAGATTGTCTTGTTTAAGCAATTTTTGAAGCGGTTTAATTGATTTTTTTTCTTGCAACTTAACCATTACATCAGCAATGGCTGATTGTACCAACGGAGAATCTTGTTTGGTAATACTTTGTACCAAACCTTCACGTACCCTAGCATTGTTTGACAACTTGGTAAGGGCTTCTAAGGTCATCAAGCGAACATTCACATTTTCATCATTGTTCAGCGTCATCAACAATGCATCTACTACCTGTGTATTTACTTCGGTAATTTCTTCTGAATAACTCACAGCACGCATTCTTTCAGAGGCCGAAGGGTTTTCCAATAACGACATCATCATCATTTTCTTCATTTCTTGAACTTCAGACGATAAAGCTGTTATTTCCTGATTTGAAGCCTGTCTGACATTCAAATGATTGATAAAATAACCCATACTAAGTCCAAAAAGGATTAACATAAAACTATATGACAATTGAAGAGCAGGTTGAATCGTCCAAAGCTGTTTGAACTTAGCCAATATACTCGTCAACGGATTATTCTTTTCGGCAACGGTTTCCTTGTAATCTTCCAACATGGCGTAAAAATCTGTTCGCATATTGGCAGAAGGCACAGGCTTAGGAATCTCGCCCATTATTGCCCATAATTTCTGAGATTGTTCAAACTCTTTCTGGCAATCCAGACATTCAGCTAAATGTTCTTCTAACGCTATACGCTCAACATCGTTGATAGGATTATTCAACAAATAAGTAAGTCGCTCTTTATCATATTCACATCTCATAAGACTTGCTTTTTTTATACATTAATTTTAAAATAAATACTTTTTAATTGACCCATCGCACGATGCACCCTTACTTTAATTGCCCCTTCGGTAGTATCCAATATTTTGGCAATCTCCTGATAACTCAATTCCTGATACCTACTCAAAATCAATAATTCACGGTTTTCTGTACTTAAACTACCAAGGGCTTTTTCTAGCATGTTCAATTCTTCCTCTTTCTCAAATTGTTCATCAGCCAGTGTACTCCCTCCTATTCTTTCCTCAAAATCTTTTATATCGTATTGAGCCTTGTTTCTGATATTCTTTTTAGCATGGTCGTTCAACACATTGCGAGCCAAATGATACATCCACGTTCTAAACTCACCATCGCCCACAAACGCATTTCTGTATTTAAGCATACGATAAAAAACATTCTGAGTCATATCCTCGCTTGCTTCTTTCTGATTAGTCATGTGAAAAAGAAAGCCATACAATGAACGATGGTACCGTTCAAAGAGCAGACCCATCTTGTCGAGGTCTCCAGCTTTTACTTTTAGCATGAGTGCGTTGTCAGAAAGATTATCCAAGTAATTAAGGTTGATTTTGTGTTATTTGTACTGGTAACCGCAGTAATGATGAAAGGTTACAGGAATAATTGAAAAAACTTTAATATTTTCTTCATTATCTCCTTTGTTTCTGTCGTTTTTGGAACGCTAATTACCAATAAATCTAAAACTATCATAAAAGTATCGCTTTATAAGTAATTAATCACTGGAAAAATCGTCCATCATGTTGCGTATTTTCTCCATGTTTCAACTGCCATTATCCTCGCAACTTTGTATTGTCAATAAGGACAAAAACATTTAAACATATTCATACAATGGCACGTTTAACAGCAATTAATCCAGCAGAAGCTACAGGTAAAACAAAAGAACTTTTCAATGCAGTACAAAGTCAATTAGGCGTTGTTCCCAACATGATGAGAACAATGGGAAACTCTCCAGCTTTTTTAGAAAGCTATTTAAACCTAAGCGGAGCATTAAGTGGAGGAACATTAGGAACTAAAACTGGCGAATTAATCGCATTGGCTGTATCAGAAAGCAACTCATGTGATTATTGTTTATCAGCACATACTTATATCGGTACAAACTTAGTCAAAATCAAACCTGAGGTCATTGAAGCAGCAAGGTTAGGTAATTCAGCCGATGAAAAAACTGATGGTGTATTAAAACTTGCAAAAGCTTTGGTAAGTAAAAAAGGATTATTATCAGATGCTGATGTGGATGCCGCTAAAAAAGCTGGACTTACAGAAGGTGAAATTGGCGAAGTGGTTGGGCATGTAGCATTAAATATACTGACTAACTATTTTAACAATACAGCACAAACTGAGATTGATTTTCCAGTAGTAAATGCTTATCAACTTGAAACTGTTTAATTTAAAAATTGGACAAAGGTAGTTGAGCATTAGAACAACTACCTTTAATGTTAACAACAAAATGGAAAATAAAAGATATCCCCTGCCGCCTTTTACGATGGAAACGGCTTTACAAAAAGTTCAAGCTGCTGAAGATGCTTGGAATACCAAAGACCCTGAAAAGGTTTCCTTAGCTTACACCATCGATACAGAATGGCGAAATCGCACTGATTTTATCAATGGTAGAGAAGAAGTAAAAGCTTTTTTGACTCGTAAATGGGAACGAGAGTTAGGGTATAAACTCAAAAAAGAATTGTGGGGATTTAGAGAAAACAGAATGGCTGTCCGTTTTGAATATGAATGGCACGACCATTCAGGGCAATGGTTCAGAAGTTATGGTAATGAACTTTGGGAGTTTGACGAAAATGGATTAATGCAAAAACGATTTGCGAGTATCAACGATTTAGCCATTTCCGCAACCGAACGTAAATTAATTTAATGATATACTATTACCTTTACCTTGAAACTGTGTTTTTCAAACCATACTATTCATTCGTTTACTCAATAGAAAATGTCAACTCAATCGGTTTTTACGCTTGTCAATCCACTAACTGGGCATCTTGCTTTTAAAATTTTTTCCTTTGAAGACAATCGATATTTCGACCATTTACAGCGGAATAATTATTATACCTTAATTTGGATAAAGCAGGGTAATGGCAAATTAAAGTCCGATTTCTCGGAATATGACTTTTCAGAAAATACACTCTTTGCTTTTTCACTCTATCAACCTTTTATGCTTTCATCCGACAATATCAGTGGTGTAGCTATTCAATTTCATCCAGATTTTTTCTGTATTCATAAACACCATAGCGAAATAGCCTGCAATGGTGTTTTGTTCAATAATGTATATGAACCACCCTTCACGAGGGTTGATGAAGTTTCAGCGATGGCTTTTGATATGTTGTTTGAGCAAATGTCCACTGAAATGCAAAACCAAGCTTTGGCTCAATATGAGTTATTGGTTTCGTATCTGAAAATATATTTAATCAAAGCATCTCGTCTTAAAAAAGAGCAAAATCCTATTTTATCAACCTCCATTACCGAAACTAAAGAGCCTTTTATCCTACAAAGTTTGAAAGATTCAATAGAAAATAACTTTAAAGTAAAACATTCCCCTAGCGATTATGCAGAACATCTAAACATCTCTGCCAAAGCATTAGCCAAAATTACCAAGACCTATTTCAACAAAACGCTGACTGATTTAATAGCCGAAAGAATAGTCATTGAAGCCAAAAGAGAATTGTATTTAACGAATAAAACAGTCAAAGAAATAGCCTTTGAATTAGGCTATGACGATGAATATTATTTCAGTAGATTTTTTAAAAACAATGCTGATGTTTCTCCACAATTGTTTAGGGAAACCGTTGGTTTTGGAAGGAGTATGAATTAGATATACATCACCAACTTTTCAGCAAACAGTCTTCAAGCAATGTGGTAAAGGTTATTTTATCAATACCATCACATTGCTTTATTGCTTATTTATAAAGCCAATTTTTGATAAGTTTTGTGTAATGAGGCATTACAACATAAACCATCAGAAAAACGATAACCCCTGAAATAAAAAGAGCGTCCAAGTATCGAATCTGTGGGAAATTCAAAGCCCTCAATACTGGCAAAATAAGTAATGGAATAATGAGTGATAATGGATAGATAGCGGACCACGTTACCAAATACTGTTTCCAACGAACAGGTGCTTTGGGCTTTTCAGTTTCTGAAACAAAAAGAAAATCTAAGCCACTTTTTATAACATAATTATCATCTCTGGCAAATAGTGGAGTTACCTTTTCGATGAGCTGTTTCCTTTTTGAAGACTCTATCCAATTTTTAAGGTTTGTAATTGAATCGAAACGAATAATAACAGTATAGATAAACGTTAGATTAGGAATTGGGCGTATTATCTGCCAATCAACAAAACCCTCTGAACTCTTACAAATTGGCCCAATTTCATTGAGCCATTCTTCATATTTCTCTTCTTTGCCTTCTATGATATGATGCGTTATGACTACAGATGCTCCTTGGTTTTCCATAATATGTGCTTATTAAAGAAGTTTTAAGATAGATAAAGTTTAGATTTATATCGATTTAAAAGCAGATAAGTATTATATAAATATAGTTGATTTTGTAATTCTATGCCAAGCAGGTAGAAAAATTGAGCTAGTGGTTTATATAACCACGATTATTATAGTCCATATCTAAGATGCGGACTAACTGGTAAATATATTAGCCACAGTTACTCTACCTAAGGTAAATCTTTACGTTATTTGATTCCACTTGTCCATTAAATATTTTTTTATCTCCAGTAGTTTTATTTGAATAAATCATTTTTAAGTGATAATTAAAGCCCTCATTAATTTTCAAACTGTCAGCTCTGTTGTCAAAATTTTTGTTGAACGAGTTGATATGTTCTCCAATTTCAATTTTAAAATTTGCTACAGCATCGGGTTTAATATATATAAATTCAGTTGCCCGTTGTACCGCTAAATCTTCGATATAAATACTTTTCCACTTTGACACTGGCGAAATCTTAAAGTCAAAATTTCCTCCTGAATGCTCGTTATCACTAGCAACACCATTGGGATATAAATTACTTGTCAATGTATAATTTGAAGGAATTATTACTGTCTTATTTGTTTTATTAAGAAGTTGTGCATTAACTGTTATCTTGTCGCCAAGCAAGAAAGTGTCTTTTTCCAAGGTAATGGTCAATTGAAGCATTTGTCTGCTTTCAATTTGCTCTTTAGTAAATTGCTGTTGTGTCAAACTTGAAAACAATAAAAACAGAATGAGTAAGTTATAGCTTTTCATCGTTCTTGCAATTTTGTCTAACTCGCTAATATTGTGAAAGTTTTGTAGTGCTTTTTGTATTTTATGTATATCATTCTTCTTTCTAAAGTAACATTATATATATTTTTTCTCTTAAAACGCTAAGCTATTTTACTCCAATTACTGACCAATCTTTTTCTGGTGTTTTTTCTAAATACAAAGTACGTTCTTTATATTTTTTTGTTCCTTTTATAATTAAGTTAATTGAAGCTGTTCCATTAGTACCTTGTGACCCACTACTGATTGAAATACTACCATTTGGAAGGATAGAACAGCTTTTTATCTCGCCAATTTCCTCAATCAATTTTGAATCCTTATTAAGATATTTTTTTGCTGCTTTGTACGCTTCACTATTAGGCAAAATTATCATTAATAATAATTTTGTAAACAGTACAAAAATAATAATCCAAAAGCCTATATGACTCCATACTGTCTTTGCCTTGATTGTCTTTCTAGTTGTTATATCTTTTCGTAGAAAAATGGCTATTAAAATCAATAGCATTGCATATCCAATAGATTTACTCTCCCAAAAGAAATATATATCAAAACCTGTCACCAAATATCCAATTGCAATCAGACTAATAGCAAATGCAAATGCCATTTTAACATTAATATTTAAGTCTTCAATTAATCCTAAGTAGTATTTTTTGAATGAGAACGTTTCTCTATTGCTTACATCTTTATAATCTTTTTTGAGGATAAGCTTTCGTCCTTTCACTAAATATAATATTGGACCAATAAACGCCATCAAAGATATTAATATCCATAATCCTTTTGAACCGTTAAAGTCATTATTAAGAATCTGAAAAATTGCCACAAATGATGTTATCAAAGAACTTATTACGATGAAGAATAAGAGGATATTTAAAAATATTAACATGTTTATTAAATTATAAAGTTATTTACCAACCACACAATTTAGCCTTTTTCATTAATGCTGTTTTATGTCTTTATACTGCCAAAGAACATTGATAATTTTCCAACTACCATTCAGTTTGACAATGTGCATATAGTCAATCCATTCGTCTGCAATTAATTTTACAGAGGCAGTACGCTCTGAAACGTCAAGCAGAAAAATCTCTTTTTTAGGTGACGCAGGAAATTTGTCGCCATTCTTATTATAACTCTCTGCAAGCAAAACCATAGATTCTGTTGTCGTTTCTCTTACATAGTCTTTCCCTGTTGCTTTGTCTTTCCAAAAAGTACGTTTAACCATTCTAGGGTGTAATGCCTTGTCCATTTGCGTAGGATTTGGCTGATGCTGAGATTCTATATAGTCAAGAGCAGCTTGTCTGATTGCTAAAGTATCTTGTTTAGTTTGTCCAAAAACCAAGGGGCTAGTCAGAAATAACAGGAGGCATAAAAGAATATTTTTTTTCATTTTATCTGTTTTGTTGATATTCATATTGTAGTTATTAGCATTTGTAATTATTCCCATTCCCATTTTTCGTCAATGCTGTATTTAATTCTCAAATAGTCAGCAAGTTCTTTCAGCCTTACAGTTAGGTTATCAATGTTTGATATTTTATCTTTTGGTAAAATGTAAAATTGTCCACTTTTTAGTCTAACTAAAATTATCGTAGGAATTTCACATATCTCTTCAAGTTCTATCGTCAAAATTTTACTTTCACTACCATTCTGTTTCGCTAAGATATAGTCGTTGTTAAATTCTAACGTTGTAATCCTGTCTAGTCTGTCGCTTAAGTTCTCTTTAATGAAACTTTTGTAGTGGTTAATATAATGTCGCTTTTCCCAAATTGGATAAATGAAATACCAAAGAACTCCTAAAATCACAAAAATGATAGCCAATAAAAACTTTTCGCCCAAAAACAATAAAAGTCCGAGTATTAAATATATTGTTGGCACTATTACTTTGTTTCTTTGTCGCTTCTTTCTAATTCGGTCTGACTTTGATGCAAGATAAAGTTGATGTATCAGGAAGTCCTTTTCGTCAATTTTATAATCTATCGTCATCGTATTATGGTGCAAAATGTTAGTATTTATTAAGAACTGAGAAATTGGTGCGTTGCTAATGTAGATGTTGTTGGTCTTAGCTACCACATGACAAATACCGATAATATCAGGAATGCTTAAAGATTTTTTTTCGTCTAATTAGGCTTTGCATAAAAATCATTAATAGAGTTTGTGTATTCACAATAATCAATTTTTGAATTCCATACCAACATGAAAGTAGGATTTTCTGTAGCTAAAGGGACAAGCATTAAACTTCGTTTGTTATTTACTCTGTTGCGCTCTGTAATTACATCTTCACGTTGGTCAAAAGAACAATCAAAATAATAAAGGTATGGTTGAACAAAATTAATGTAGGACATTTTATCAACTTTACCCAAACTTTTAAATTCCAGTTTATCAATATTTGTTCTAATAGCATTTTGAAATTCTACCGCATTTAAAGGAACATTATTAAGAAAAGGCATGGCATTAAATTGAGCATCAACAAAAACCCATTTTTGTAATTCATCAACAAAAACTTCCGTAGCAACGTGTCCTCCACCTCGCATTGATGTTGATATATCACTGGTTTTAAGATATATAACTCTCGACTTAAAGCCTGAAACCTTTAATTGTGATGCTAAGACATATCCATAAGCAAAACAAGGAAACCTTCCTCCTTCTTTTACTTCATCTAAAATTGAAATAGCATCATTTTTTTTAGGACTTACATCTCCTCTATGTTCCCATTGGCTACGAGTCCAATTTAAGATAGTCAAAACTTTATCAATTTGCGTTTTTGAATTTTTGAAAGGAATCGGATATTTTGTATGCAAAGAATCAAGATACCCTTTTTCATTTTCGTTGGTGTATAAAATTTTATATTTAGGATTGCTTTCTGTTGAAGCATAATTTAACGTTGGTATAAAAATCTTCTGTCTTCTTACTGTTGTCAAGGCATAAGATTCATTGTTTAAATGAACATAGAAACGTTTGGTTTCATCATGATTAATTTCAAATTTGATACTATCAATGTCTGTCTTGAACTTGAACAGAATTTTAGTTTTTTCAGAAAGGTAGGTTTTAATAAGAAGGGTATCGTCTGCAATTTTAGGTGTAACTGTCCAATTACTATTTTCAACATTGTTTACATAATATTTGATTTTGGCATTATTTGCTTCTATGACAGGAAGACCTTTATAAGTTTTTTGGCTGTATGTCAATATTGAAGAAGACGATATTAAAATTGTAAGTATTAGGTTTTGTAGTTTCATATTATGTTTTGATATGTGTTAAAATTTCTGACAACGGTTTGGGACTCTCAATTAGCGTCGTATTTAACTAAATTGGTGTAGTAATCGAAATTGTCAAATTTAAATGCGGTTAAAAACAAATTAATCCACCGTGTAATATCAGTTGTACAAAGAAAGAAAAAATATGAAAATTCCGTTAATTTTTCCTTGTTTTTATCATAGAAATCAACGGCGGAAAACCGATGTTATCGGTTGGGGTTCTGTCCACCGCTTTCATTATTTCACAATTACGTTCCAATCTTCCGATGTTAATTCAATTGTCTCCATAGCTTGATAGCAAAGTTTTTGAATACTCTGAGCAGATAAATTCATTTCAATATAATAGCCATTTTGAAGTTGTCGAATGGCTCTGAATTTGTTTTTGTCTTTGCCTAAATATCTTGGAAAGTTATGAGCCAATACTTCAAATTTTTCTGGCTCAAGGTCTGCAACAGTATTTAATGTTTGCTCCATAACGTCTCGCCAGCTATCAACTGGAATGTGTTGTCCGAGGATGCTTAAAGAAATAGGAGTAGTTCCTGTTACTTCTTGTAAGTCAGTTGGAGAGGTGTTTTCCTGTCCAAAATATGTCCAAAGCTCAATTGCTTGTTTTGCTAATTTCTCTGCACGTTGTTCTATTTCATTCCTTGTCCAATGAGGAATTTCAGAAAAATATTTATTCAACTCTAAATGACTTTCTTCAAAAGTTAATTTCTTAGTCGGGAAACCTTCATTTGATAATTCTCTATTATAAGCCGTCAATGTTAAATTACCAATTGTATGGAGAAACAGGTCATGTGTTTCTTCCCATTCTGCACCAAGTTCATTTTGCCACCATTCGGATAAGGTCTGTGGCATTATGTGTTCAATAGTTAAATTGTTGAACGGAACACGTTCTTTATGAGCAAAACTCTCTTCAATGGTTTCAAGAATGAGTTTTGTTTTTATTTGTCTATCGCCACCTCCGTAAAATTTATTTTCCCTAAAACGGAGATAGAATTCATTGTCCTTTGGATAGCCCCTGCCTTGCAAAACAGTTTTAAATCCTTCTACAATATTGTCAGGATGTTTAGAAATAATTTGAGGATAAATTATCGGGAATATTTTGTTTAGCTGATTAGAAGGAACGTTACATACAAATCTTCTGATTAAGTAATTCTCTAAAGTTTTCAGAATTGTTACAAAGTCGTCCTTGGTTATTTTACAGTCAGCGTAATTGCTGTAAAAATTCAAGAGTAAAGGATAGGCAGTAGTAACTTCAATCCTATTAAGTCTGAGGAAATATTTTTGTAAAAGAACTTCGGGTTCAAGTTCAGGATAAATAAGTCTTTGGTAATAAACTGAGAACTTTTTTAAGTCGCTTAAATAGTCTGTAGCATTTCTTGTAGAAACACTTTCCTTTAGTGCATAATATACATCACCTTGTTTAATGATATTTCCGTTACGCATTAAAAAGTGTCGAATAAATTCGGTCAAGTTTTCACCTAAAGCAGTTTGCATTGGCAACCAATAGTCTTTATATACTTTTTCTTGTTTGTCAACGTGTATTCGCATAAAGAAGTAGTTGCGAATAAGGTCAGCTTGTGTCAGAGGTCTGCCTTTTGCATTCAAACTTTCAAATACTAAATATGGATTGTCATCAGCGTCAAGAACGATGCTAACAACGGAAAAGTAGCTTGTGATTATCTTCTTTAACTTCTCGGGTTCAAGTTCAACTTGTTTCAGCTTTTTCTCAAAAAAAATGTAAGCTCGTGTAATTTGATTTTCTATTTCATTTGGATTGCCATTTATTAGGTTCTCAAATGTTGGTCTGTCAACTTGTGTTGGCATCAACTTGTAATAGTCATTGCCGTCTTTGTATTGGTTTACAAGCAAGGTGTTATTTACCTCGTCTGCAAATCTTAGGTTTTGATTTTCTCTTGCTTTATTCCGCAATAGTGCCAACAAAATAAAAATTGTCGTTATACGCTGTTGTCCGTCAATAAGCAAATATTTTGCAACACCTTCAGGAACGGAAACTGTCGGCATATTTACAATTGAACCAATGAAATGTGTTCTTGGATTTTCCATTTCACAAAGTTCAACAAGGTCTTTCCAAAGAACTTCCCATTCTTTTGGTGTCCAACTGTAACTTCTTTGAAAAAGTGGAATTACATACTGTTTTGTTCCTTCAATTATGTCTTGCAGTTTGGTTTCTTTTGCTTGCATTGTTTGTCTATTTATTAGTTGCTGTGTCGTCTGTTACGCTTACATATAACTCGCTAATATGCGAAAGTTTTGTCGTACTTTTTGTATTGTCATTACATACTTTTCGATTTTCTAAAGTAACACTTAATTTTTCCTCCTCAAAAGAAACAGTAATTTTAAATTTAAGACTATTGGTTCGAGTTAATTTTACTAGATGACCATTCCATCAAACAAGATGCCTATTATCTTCACTTTATTCCAATTCCAACAAACAATACCTACAAAAAACAAGCTCAACGCTAAAGGATCAAAACTCATTGCTAAAATTTTTCTAACAAGATTTCGCTTTTCGGGTTAATTGATTAGAATGGTTTTCGTACAAAATGACTAAATTGGTCTTTCTTCATATTTACCATGAATCAAACTCTTCCAAATACTTATCAATATATCATTGCTGGGGGTGGTATGGCTGGGCTTTCTTTGGCTTTTTACTTGAATAAAAGCTTACTGAAAAATGAGTCTATCCTTATCATCGACCGTGATGTAAAACAGGCTAATGACCATACTTGGTGTTTTTGGGAGAAACAAGCTAGTCCCTTTGAGGATATTATCTATAGAAAATGGAATGGGCTTTGGTTCTATGGCAAAGAAGATTTTGCCAGATTTATGGATATTGAAGAGTACACCTATAAAATGCTTCGGGGTGAAGATTTTTATCAATATATTATTCCACTCCTCAAACAAAACCCTAACGTTAGTTTTCTGCAGGCTGATATTGAAAAAATTAATGGAACTAATACCTCAGCAGAGGTTCTGACCAACAAAGGTACATTTATAGCTAATGGTTTTGTGTTTGATAGTATTACGGTGTCTAGCTTCAACAATCCCAATTACCATAATATGCTCCAACATTTTAAGGGTTGGATCATTGAAACTGTTCAACCGAGCTTTGAACCCGAAAGACCTACGCTTTTTGATTTTAGAATACCACAGCAAAACGAATGCAGGTTCGTATATGTTTTGCCTCATTCTGCTACTAAAGCATTGGTGGAATTTACTATTTTTTCTGATAACCTCCTCGACGAAGCTTCGTATAACAATACCCTCAAACAATATATTCAGGAGGTTTTAAAGATTGATGATTACCGAATTACTGAAATAGAATCGGGCGTTATTCCCATGTCTGACGAGCCGCAAGTAATTTCTCCGTCCCCCAAAGTTATCAGAATTGGTACGGCCGGTGGGTATGTTAAAGCCTCAACGGGCTATAGTTTTCAACGTACTCAAAGGTTTTTACAAAAATTAGTCTCGGATTTGGCCGTAGCCCATGCTACAAATAAGCCAATAATATTTCAAGGCAATTTCAATACAAATCGCTGGAAGGCATTGTTGGATAGTATCCTCCTCAATGTGATGCTACACAAGAGAATGCCTGCGGATATGATATTTACTAAGTTATTTCAATCTAATCGTCCAGCGGATGTATTAAAGTTTCTGGATGAAGATAGTTCTATCTGGCA
Organism: Arcicella sp. GW458-12-2-14-TSB2; assembly: GCF_059423785.1. Taxonomy (NCBI): domain Bacteria; kingdom Pseudomonadati; phylum Bacteroidota; class Cytophagia; order Cytophagales; family Flectobacillaceae; genus Arcicella; species Arcicella sp. GW458-12-2-14-TSB2. The sequence continues at coordinate 36,147 of NZ_JBWKYN010000035.1, forward strand.
AGACATCCTCTTGATGCAAAGTGTGCCTACTCTACCATTTATCATGGGTGCAAAAAGTGTAGTATCGGCTAAACTCTATTAAATTATAGTAGTATTAGTCCTAATATTTTATGGTAATATTCTTTTTTATAGTTAATATCCTTAAATATAGACTTATTTAAAGATAATTTATCTATAAATACAGCATTCAATAAGCCAAATTGTCAAATAAAAATATTAGTGATAAATTTGTGCTTTGATTGATTCACAAATTATAAAATATTCATAATGGCATATCTTTTCACCTCTGAGTCGGTATCGGAAGGACACCCAGATAAAATTGCTGACCAAATCTCAGACGCCCTCATTGATAATTTCATGGCGTTTGATCCATCTTCAAAAGTAGCGTGCGAGACCCTTGTAACCACAGGTTTAGTAGTGTTAGCAGGAGAAGTAAAAACTAATACTTATTTAGATGTTCAAACCATTGCCCGTGATGTAATTCGTAAAATCGGATATACAAAATCTGAATATATGTTCGAGGCAAATTCTTGTGGTATCATCTCTGCTATCCATGATCAATCTGCTGATATCAACCAAGGGGTTGATAGAGTAACGGCTGATGATTTTGAATCAAAAGCAAATGCGCAAGGTGCTGGTGACCAAGGAATGATGTTTGGTTATGCAACCAAAGAAACCGACAACTATATGCCTTTGGCGTTAGATTTGGCTCACCAAATCTTGAAGGAAATGTCAGCGATTCGTAACAGCGAACCTGAATTGATTGATTACCTTCGTCCAGATGCAAAATCACAAGTAACCATTGAATATTCTGATGATAACGTTCCTCAAAGAATTGATACGATTGTTGTTTCAACACAACACGATGAATTCTCTGATGATGAATCAATGTTAGCTAAAATCAAAGCTGATATTATCAATATTGTTATTCCAAGAGTAAAAGATAAATGTAAGCCTGAATTACAAGGTTTATTTGATGGCGACATCACTTACCACATCAACCCTACTGGTAAATTTGTAATTGGTGGTCCTCACGGAGATACAGGTTTGACAGGTCGTAAAATTATCGTTGATACTTATGGTGGCAAAGGTGCCCACGGTGGTGGTGCATTCTCTGGTAAAGATCCTTCTAAAGTTGACCGTTCGGCGGCTTATGCTACGCGTCACGTGGCTAAAAACCTAGTGGCTGCTGGTTTGGCTGATGAAGTGTTAGTACAAGTTTCTTATGCTATTGGGGTGGCTCAGCCTTGTGGTCTTTTTGTGAATACTTATGGTACTAGCAAAGTAGGTTTAACAGACGGAGAAATCGCACGTAAAGTTGAAGAAATCTTTGATATGCGTCCTTATGCTATCGAACAACGTTTGAAATTGCGTAACCCTATCTATTCAGAAACGGCTGCGTATGGCCATATGGGACGTACCAACGAAATCGTGAAGAAATCTTTCAAAGGGCCAGACGGCGTTGTTTTTGAGAAAGAAGTGGAACTTTTCACGTGGGAGAAATTAGACTACGTAGATGCTGTAAAAGCTAAATTTGGCTTAGCATAGTTTAGATATTATCTATCAAAAAAAAAGGCATCAATCGATGCCTTTTTTTTTGATAC
>NZ_JBWKYN010000036.1:0-36147 GCF_059423785.1 Arcicella sp. GW458-12-2-14-TSB2
ATTTAATATTACGCTGACTATATGTAAATATGCCTATTTAATTTGAAATGAAAATCGGTTTATTTTTTATGTAAAAAGAAATCATTCAGGTTAAAAGTATGTATTTATCCTATATGTTATGTGTAACGAAAAAAAAGCTCAAAAAATCATGCCAGTGAATAACGAAATCAAACGAATTACTACACATATTTTGCAAGAAATGAAAAATAGAGGTGAAAAAATCTCTTGTCTTACTGCTTACGACTATTCTATGGCTCGTATTGTTGATGCAGCAGGCGTAGATTTAATCCTCGTTGGTGACTCGGCATCGAACGTGATGGCTGGACATGAAACTACTTTGCCTATTACACTCGACCAAATGATTTATCATGCTACTTCGGTAGTGAAGGCTGTAAAAAGAGCATTGGTTGTTGTTGATATCCCCTTTGGTTCATATCAGGGAAATTCTTCTGAAGCACTTCGTTCGGCTATCAGAATCATGAAGGAGTCAGGTGGACATGCCGTAAAAATGGAAGGTGGTTCAGAAATCAAAGAGTCGATTATTAGGGTATTGAGTGCAGGTATTCCTGTGATGGGGCATTTGGGCTTAACGCCACAATCAATTTATAAATTTGGAACGTATAATGTAAGAGCAAAAGAAGACCAAGAAGCCAACAAATTGATAGAAGATGCACAAATGTTGGACGAAATTGGTGCTTTTGGTGTTGTACTTGAGAAAATACCTTCAAGTCTTACTAAAAAAGTATCTCAGAGTATCACCATACCAACTGTAGGAATAGGAGCAGGCCCCGATGCAGATGGGCAAATCTTAGTAATTCATGATATGCTTGGCATCAATAAGGAATTTAAACCAAGATTCTTAAGAAGATATGCTGACTTGGATGGAATTATGAATGAAGCAATTACACAGTATATTCAGGATGTAAAGTCAGTTGATTTTCCGAATCAAAAAGAGAGTTATTAATCAAAAATCGAGTTTAAAGAGTAATTCAACTCGTAAAATCAAAAATAGAAAATGAAAGATTTTCACGTAGTATATGAAGACAATCATATTATTATTGTCAACAAGAGGGCTGGGATTTTAGTGCAAGGAGATTCAACAGGGGATAGAACATTGACGGACGCCGTTAAGGAATATATCAAAAAAGAATATAATAAACCGGGGGATGTATTTTTACATCCTGTTCATCGCCTAGATAGGCCTGTTAGTGGCTTGGTTATTTTTGCCAGAACGTCTAAAGGACTAGAACGCATGATGGAGCTATTTAGAAAAAGAGATATTCAAAAAACCTATTGGGCAATAGTTAGGCGTAAACCTAAAGAAGCAAAAGGAAAGTTGGTTCACTGGATTGTAAAAGACGAAGCTAAGAATGTAGTGACGGCGCATGAAACTGAAGTGAAAGGCTCGCAAAAAGCAGAACTTAATTATAAGGTATTGGGCGAAATCAACAAGCATTTCTTGATTGAGGTAGAACCCATTACTGGCCGCCCTCATCAAATCAGAGTTCAGTTAGCCTCAATGGGTTGCCCTATTCGTGGTGATTTAAAATATGGTTTTGACCGCCCCAATGCTGATGCAAGTATTAACTTACATGCCAGAAGAGTGTATTTCGTTCATCCGATAAAGAAAGAACCGATTATCTGTAAAGCTGCTGTTCCAACGAATGCTTTCTGGGAAGAGTTTCTTGAACTTGATCCAGACGATTTTAAGCAAAAGAATCTGGATTTTCTTCATGAATAATAGGATGAGAAACATCTCTTGATATCTGCTCTACGAGGTCGCTGATAGAGTGTTTAACACCATGAAGAATGCCTGAAACAATGCTTAAAGGAAGTATTAATGGCAAAAATACTAGCCATTGTAGAATCATGAATTGATTGAACTTTTTCATTTTACTAGATAGTGGTTATTGTGAATAATTATGTTGTAAAAATAATAATAATTCTCAATATAACAATATTTAATAGGTTGAAAATATTACAATTATTTAATACTTATTATGCGAAAATAATAAAAATGCTTCCTAATCTTAGAAAGAAGTGTTTTTTGAGGCTAAAACATTGAAATATGGTTTTTTAAGATAGCGTAATAATTAATCTTTACACTTGGAAGAATAAATCAAAAAAATAGCCCTAGCATCAGCTAGGGCTATTTTTTATTTTACTAAGTCCATTAATGTATTTTCTTCTAAAACAGCAAGATTGGCATCTCTCCATTTTTCCATAACGTTTCTCAATGAACAACTTTCTTCGTCTCCACAATCATCACATTTGCCATAAAAATGCAATGATACACACAGCGTTGGAGAAATGGGGCCGTCAATGATACGAATGATTTTAGCAAAAGAAACTTGGTCAGGTGGTATTCTTAAGTAATAACCGCCACCTTTACCTTTTTGGCTTTGTAAAAGCCCATGATTGCGTAATTCAAGAAGGATTGCTTCTAAAAATTTTTTGGGAATATTTTCTGATTCAGCAATATTTGAAATAAGTAATGGCCCTTTTTCATATTCACGAGCTAGAACCTTTAGGGCTTTCAAAGCATATTTAGCTTTTTTAGAAATCATAATGATGAAGTTTTAATTTAGTTGCTTCGCCAATAAAATGGTTTTGATAAATTATCAACTGCTTGCACTTTGAATAAAATAGTAATATATCTACTAAGTTCAGGAATTCCATTCGATTGATAGACAAAAGTACATAAATTATCATAATTTATTATATTATTGATAATGCAACAAGCTCAAATAATTTTAATAAACTCTGGGAAAAAATAAATATTATCACAAAATAATGATAAATCATTGGGGCTTTTGCTGAACGATAAACTAGTAGGATATGTATAAAAGTACGTCACTATCCTTTTAATCCACATTTGCGCTACAAAACAATACTAAAATTGTAGATGTTGTATAAAAGTGGGTATTTTTTTGCACATAATAGGTAAAACATAGCGGAAATATGTGCAAAACGATAATTCTGAGTAATCTTGTTTAGACATACACAATTACTTATTCTACTATAACGAAGAATATTAACTTTTAACATTTTTTAATCTTATAGAATGATTCTTCAAACCACAGACATTTATTTATTCGTAGCTTTGTAGCATATTACTATTTCAATAGCGGGAATTTAGGCTATTGTTACCTGAAAAAAAATGAAGATTCTTGATTTATACATCATTAAAAAATTTCTTAAAACTTACTTTTTTGCGGTTTTAATCATCGTTTCTATTATTATGGTGATTGACTATACCGAGAAAATTGACAACTTCATCGATAATAAAGCGTCTGTTCATGCTGTTTTGTTTGATTATTACCTGAACTTTATTCCCTATTGGGCTAATTATATTAGTCCGTTAATGGTATTTATTGCTACAGTTTTTTTTACGGCAAACTTGGCAGCACGTACAGAAATCATTGCTATTCTAAGTACGGGCGTCAGCTTCACCCGTTTTATCAGACCTTATTTTATAGCCTCGTCTATTGTAGGGATTCTAACCTTCTTTATGGTTGGGTGGATAATTCCTAATGCCAATAAAACGCGTATTGCCTTTGAACGAAAATATGTAGTAGGCTCATACTATTATAGCGATAGAGATGTGCACATCAAAATTGGTCCGCAAGATTATGCTTATATGGAAAGCTATGATACAGGTTCGCAAACGGGCTATCGTTTTTCTTTGGATAAAATAGATGGGCATGAATTAAAAATGAAATTATTAGCAGACCATATTACGTGGGATTCTACTCGCAAAAAATGGTCGATTTTCGATTATAGAGTGAGGACTTTTCTGCCTAATGGCAAACAAAAGCTAACTTATGGTACTAAAATAGACACCACGCTTAACTTACTTCCCAAAGATTTTGAAAGCAAGTATCAGATTCATGAAACGCTAACAAACTCAGAATTAGAAGATACCATTAATCAAATTAGAACACGCGGGGCAGATGGTATTGAGATTTTCTTAATTGAAAAATACTTGCGATTCGCCAATCCCTTTGCCGTTATCATTCTGAGTGTAATCGGGGTAATTGTATCTGCTCGCAAAGCAAGAGGTGGTGTAGGCTTTCAGATTGCACTAGGCTTTATGTTGGCATTTTTATACATATTATTCTTTATGATGAGCAAGGGAATTGCTCAATCCGGAGGAATGCCTCCGCTACTAGCCGTTTGGTTGCCTAATATCGTTTTTACGGTGATTGGTTTTATTTTATACTATACCGTGCCTAGATAGTGTGGAGTTTTGAATTTAGCGTGCGGAGTATCTTGTTTTCCATCATTCAGGCACTTTTTCTAACAGTTAAATCAATATTTTGGCATTGCTAATTGACATACAGCTAATTGCTAACACAGACCAAACCGCTTCATGAAAACAAACAGCATAAAAGATTATTTCCAACTTCATTTTGTAGTACTCATTGCTGGGTTTACGGCTATTCTAGGAGCCTTAATTTCTGCCCATTCTTTAAGTATTGTTTTCTTTAGAACTTTTCTGGCTTCCGCAGGCCTATTCCTTTATTTATACCTTAAAAATGTACCTATTAAAATTTCTGTAAAAGCTACTTGGCAGTTATTAGCTACAGGGGGCATTATTGCGTTACATTGGTTTACATTTTTTTATGCAGCCAAAATCTCAACAGTAGCGATATGTCTTGCAGGTTTTTCTACGGGGTCGTTATGGACAAGCTTACTTGAACCTTTATGGGACAAAAGAAAAATCAGGGTCATTGAAGTAGGACTAGGTTTAATGGTAATAGTAGGTTTATATTTAATTTTCTTGTTTGAAGTAGACCACATCATGGGCTTATTGGTCGGAATATTCTCCGCCTTTTTAAGTGCGTTGTTTTCTGTCATTAATGCTCAGTTTGCTAAAAAACATAGTCCTCAAATCATTACATTTTATGAAATGCTCGGGGCCTCATTCATTACTTTCATACCTGTTCTGTATTTGTTTATTCAAGCAGATAACGATTTTATCCTTATTCCGCAGGGCTTAGATTGGTTATGGTTGTGTATCTTAGCTTTTGTGTGTACAGTTTATGCTTTTGCAGAAGGAGTAGAACTAATTCGTAAATTTTCAGCCTTTACGTTTAACCTTACATTAAACCTTGAGCCTGTTTATGGAATTATTTTGGCTTATATTTTCTTCGGCGAAAAAGAACGAATGACCGTCGGTTTCTATGCAGGAACATTTATCATTCTAATCTCAGTATTGTTGTACCCACTCCTTAAAAAAACTAAATTTTCAAACAGTTAAAGCTTTGTTTGATAGCAAAACATATAGGATTCAGGCTGACAGAAAGTTTAATCTGAATTTTTTAGGCTATATTTGAGGCTGATTATATTTTCTATTATAGAAACCCATTCATAAAGTCTTTACCTAAAAACAGTTTAATTCGTTGAATATCCCCCAAATTTCAATTATCGCCCCTCTCTATAACGAAAGTGAAACTTTCCCCTTTTTGATAGAAAGGTTAAATGCATTAATGGATTCGGCTCAAGTAAGCATTGAAATTGTTTTAGTAGATGATGGAAGCCGCGATAATACCGCAGAATTGATGCAAGCGCTGGCATTAAGCGATGAAAGATATCATTGTTTATTTTTAGCACGAAACCACGGACACCAACTAGCCCTTACAGCAGGTTTAGCCATTTCCAAAGGCTCTGAAGCTGTAATGGTCATTGATGGCGACCTCCAAGATCCTCCTGAATTACTCCTAGAGTTTTATCCTTATTTAAAACAAGGTTATGATGTTGTTTATGCTGTTCGTAAACAGCGTAAGGAAGGCTTTGTAAAACGGAGTGCATATTATCTATTCTATCGTTTATTAAAGAGTATCGCTTATGTAGATATTCCTTTGGATAGTGGAGACTTCGCTTTGATGAGCCGTAGAGTAGTGAATATCTTAAATAAAATGCCTGAGGAAAGTCGTTATTTAAGAGGAATGCGCACATGGGTAGGGTTTAAGCAGATAGGAGTAGAGTACGCTAGAGAAGAACGCCAAGCTGGAGAATCAAAATATTCTTTCAAACAGCTTTTTAAATTAGCCTATAGCGGCATCTTTAATTTTAGCGAATTCCCCATCAAATTTGTTACTAGATTGGGTTTGTTTGCCATTGTCGTTTCGTTGATATACTTTATAAGTGTATTGATAAAGAAATATTATCTTCAAGAGGTAATAGAAGGTTTTCCTGCATTGCTTTTTATGATTATTCTTTTCAGTGGCGTGCAATTACTAGCGTTGGGAGTGCTTGGAGAATATATTTTACGAGTCTTTTTCCAGTCTAAAAACCGCCCCCTTTTCATTATACGAAGTGAAATTCAGAACAAAGAATTTGTAGAATAAAATACTCAATTTTGTTGTAGAAGATTATGTGGAAAATCTTCTACAACTTTTTACCTGCCAATTGCTACTCTTCTTAAAATAGTATCGATTACTTGCATCGTAGTGATACCATCAGCCTCAGCTTCATAATTAAGCATAATTCTGTGATTCAATACATCTGGGGCTATTTCTTTGATATCTTCTGGTAATACATAATCTCGGCCATCTAAATACGCTAACACTTTGGCTGCTAAATTCAAATTGATGCTTGCACGTGGCGACGCTCCAAATTGTACATAGCGGGCTTCTTCCCTCAATCCATAATCCCCCGGCTTACGCGTGGCAAAAATAAGTTCAATAATATATCGTTCAAGCGTTTCAGAAATAGTAATATCGTTGATTTCCTTTCTGATTTTAAAAATGTCTTCCTTATTCAGGATAGGTTTGGGCTGGTAATTAAAATCCATGTTAGACATCTTCCTCATTACTTCCAATTCTTGCTCTTTATTGAGGTAGTCAACAAATACTTTGAGCATAAACCTATCTACTTGGGCTTCTGGTAAAGGGAAAGTCCCTTCTTGCTCTACAGGGTTTTGAGTTGCCAGAACTAAAAATGGTTTATCAAGCGGATAGGTAAAATCACCAATAGTCACTTGCTTTTCCTGCATGGCTTCCAAAAGGGCAGATTGTACCTTTGCTGGAGCACGGTTTACCTCATCCGCTAGAATAATATTAGCGAAAACTGGCCCTTTTTTTACTTCAAAATCATCAGATTTTCGACTATAAATCATCGTTCCGATGAGGTCGGCAGGTAATAAGTCGGGCGTAAATTGAATACGGTGAAAATCTAACTTAAGGATTTTTGATAAGGTATTTACAGATAATGTTTTGGCCAAGCCCGGTACACCTTCTAACAAAACGTGTCCGCCTGTAAATAAGCCAATAAGTAGTCGATTCGTCAGTTTTTCGTGACCCACCACTACTTTTCCCATTTCTTCAAAAACTTGATTTATTTTTTCTCGTGAAGTCATTATTGTATTGAGGTAAGATTCATTAGCCAATGTTTATCCATTTATGAAAACCTAGTAAACGTTGGCATCTACCATATAAAGCTTATATGTACGTGTTCATTGTAAAGCAATTTTACGAAAAAAAATTGGCAATCTGTATCTTACAGTTCTAAAATCGTTAGGAATCCCTTCTTTTTTAAGAGAGACTATACGCTAATATATTTTGAACAAGTACAGGTTTTATTGTAAACGAAAACGCTTTCTTACATAAAAACCCATAAGCCAAAAGCCTATGGGTTTTAGTATTACACTACCTTTATTTTACTTAAGATTTTTATTGAAATACTGGAAATGGATCAATGAATGTTCCTTTCTTTTGCATTCGTACAATTTCTTCTTCTACACAAAGACATTCCTCCAACTCCTCAATAATGGCTTCTTTATCTAAATCTTGCCCAATGATTACTAGCTCATTGATTTTGTCTCCAAAGCGTTTATCCCATCGTTCCATGATGGTTTTCTTGTTTTCAAGCCAAGCGGGATAAAATGGACGTTCCCAAGAGGGAATATCCGCCCACCATGAACCAGCCCAATCTGCACGGACTGACCCGCCAGCTTGACTCCAATTAAGGGCATCTTTGGGGCGAGAGGCTATCCAGAATAAACCTTTCGAGCGAATAATGCCCCCATGCCAATAGTTATTGATGTAATTCCAGAATCGTTCTGGATGAAAAGGGCGAGGGTCTCTGAATACAAATGAGCTAATGCCATACTCTTCTGTTTCGGGGGTATGTTTTGCATTGGCTAATTCTTGTATCCAGCCTGTAGTGTTAGAGGACTCCTCAAAATTAAATAAGCCAGTGTTCAGAATCTCTTTTGCTTGTACTTTCCCAAATTCGGATGAGAGTATCTTAGCATTAGGATTTAGCTTTTGAACAATAGCCTTCAATTCCCCTACTTTTTCAGGTGTTAGTAAATCTGTTTTATTCAAGATAATAACATTGGCAAATTCAATTTGGTCAGTCAGTAAGTTTACGATAGTTCTAGTATCGTTTGGGTCTTCGTCGTTCATGCCACGTGTCCACACAGTATCAATAGACCCAAAGTCTTTGGCAAAATTGAAACAATCTACCACTGTCACCATAGTATCTAGTCTGGAGAATTTAGATAAATCGATGCCATTTTCTTCATCGATATAGCTAAAAGTCTGGGCAATAGGTAAGGGTTCTGAAATACCCGTGGATTCAATCAAAAGGTAATCAAAACGATTTTCTTTCGCCAGTCGCTCTACTTCAATCATCAAATCTTCCCGAAGGGTACAGCAAATACAACCGTTTGATAGCTCGACTAACTTCTCTTCGGTTCTTGATAAGGTATTTTCTTGTTTCACCAATTGGGCATCTACGTTTATTTCGCTCATATCATTTACAATAACAGCCACTTTTAGGTTGTCTTTATTATGTAAAATATGATTGAGCAATGAGGTTTTTCCAGCGCCTAAAAAGCCACTTAGCACTGTAACGGGGAGTTTTTTGTTTGACATCTTCTACAATTTCTAATATTAATGATATGAGTGATGATGAGTCCAACTGAAGCAAAATAGCCCAGTAGATTAATGTATTTAAAGTCGTCTTCAAATAAAATAGCGATTGCGAAAAGCGAGAAGAATAACCAAAAAGAGCTACTTATTTTCTGTGAAGTGCTTTCTTTAGTAGTAAAAAATACTGCTACGAAGCAGGTAATTAGAAAGATATAATCCCAATATCGGATACCTTCATGGGAGCTAATACTGACTTCTGTTTTATAATAAGCTTGCACAAGCATTATTAATGGTGTTGCTAAGCAATGCACCAAGCAGATTCCTGAGCCTAAGATGCCTAGGTAATCATAACCGTATTTAGAAAATAGTTTTTTCATATTTGCAACATTGTTGCAAATATGGTAACAAGAATTTTATTTTGCAACAATAGTGCAAAAATATTGTTATCGTTCGTTATATTTGCAACGTTATTGCATTATATAAATTCAACAAATATGAAATTGACTAAGAAAACACTTTTGATGGCAACGTTAGCCTTTGTTTTGGTAGTAGGATGTAAGAAGGATGAACCTGCGCCACAGGAAGACAATGAGAACCTAACAACGGTAAGGTTGAAATTCACTGAGGGCGGTGTTACTAAAACTTTTTTATTCAAAGACCTTGATGGTATTGGAGGAAATGCTCCGACGATTGACAAGATTTCGTTAGATGCGAACAAAACGTATGCTTTGGCTGTGGAGATGCTAGATGAAACAAAAACGCCTGTTGTCAATGTAACAGAAGAGATACAAGAGCAAAAGGATGAGCATTTGTTTGAATATGTATCCACTCCAGCATCATTATTAACTGTTTCTGGAAAAGATAAAGACTCTCGTGGGTTTGATGTGGGCTTGACGGCCACTGTAAAAACGACTGTAGCAGGAACGGGCAAATTGCAGGTGGTTTTACACCATCAACCACCAGTAAATGGCTCTCCAATCAAAAATGGTTCATATACGGTAGGGAGTATAGATTTTGATGGAACTTTTGAGGTGGAGGTTAAGTAGATTGTAGATATAAGATGTTAGACACAAGATTCAAGACATTAGATTCTAGACATTAGACATAAGAAAAAGATATATGAGGAAAGAGGAAAGACTACGATACATGATTTAAAGTTTTTTTACTATTAGTATTAAAAATCTTGTATTTTATCTCTTGTTTCTCATGCCTAATGTCTAAAATCTAACGTCTTATGTCTTGAATCTAATGTCCAAAACCTACAACTCACCACCTCAATAAATCCCCCTTCTCAATCCCCTTTCTTTGGCAAAACCCTGCGTTTACTTCTAACACATACTTCGCGTTCTCGTAAGAAGGTATCGCTTCTTCCGAAAATGGAGCTCTGTTGGCTTGAATCGTTACAACTCTTTTTTGGGTATCTAGAAAAATGATATCAAGAGCAATAAAAGTATTTTTCATCCAAAAGCTTTGAGGCTCATTTTCGGGCATGATAAACAACATCCCACAAGAGTCGGGCATTGAACGACGAAACATTAAGCCCTGTGCTGTTTCCTTATCATTATCGGCAATCTCAATCGTTAATTTTTGTTTAGTCTTCACAAATTCTAATTCCCCTTCTTTTTTAAAAACAGGTTCTGCCATCTCTGGAATTACACTTATCGTATCTGCCTCAGCATCAGAAGATGAATTATAAAAAAACCGAATCAGGTTAGAAGAGAAAAACCCTCCGAAAAGTAGAAGAAGCACTAAAATGATAATGATTGTTTTTTTCATAGTCTTTAATTCATTTAAGTGTTTTTTAGGAAACAATGATTTGATTAATTAATGATTTTGGGATTAGAGAATTTGTCTGAAATTTAAGTAATTTTACTAATCTAACATTCAATGTTATCAGAACGCTATGTTATGTATTTTGTTTTTGATTAGATGAAATACTCTTTAAATCAATTAATAAAATTAAAATAAACAGATTGATAGACTATTTTTGTCTTTCAACTGTTTAGTTACTAAACTAACGTTGAAAAAAACCTCTTAACAGAAATAAATATTTTATACTTCAGCCCCACAGGCATTTCATCTATTTTAAAATGGACATATCCGAAATCATTAAATACTTATCAGATTCTAAAGAAATCATTGGTGCGGGGCTTTTTGCTATTACTTTTGTAGTATATGCTGAAAACGGGTTGTTCTTTGCCTTTTTCCTTCCTGGCGACTATCTCCTTTTTTTGACTGGTGTTTTTGTAGGGACAGGCTTCCTAAAGTATACTATTGGAACGGTTTTGTTATACCTTTTTGTGGCGGCTGTAGTAGGCTCCTTAACGGGCTTTTTGTTTGGGCGGTTTTTTGGCAGTAACCTCGAAAATAAGGCCGACACTTGGTATTTTAAGCAAAAACACTTGGATTCTACCCGCGATTTTTTTGAAAAATATGGTAGCCAAGCATTAATAATTAGCCGATTTTTGCCTTACATTCGTACTTTTGCCCCAATTTTAGCAGGAATTAGCCGAATGAATTATCCTAAATACCTCTTTTTGAATATTACGGGCGGTGCAATTTGGGTTGGTTCTTTAGTAGGTGGAGGCTATTATTTCGGAGTAGAATTCCCTTGGATTATCAACTATGTTCATTACGTTATTTTATTCTTTTTGGCCATCACTACTTTTACAGTAGTAAAAGGATACTTGAATTTTAGAAAAAATAAATAACGCCAATACCTTTTAAGATGATTACTGATTTTGGTTATATATTACTCTTTATCATTGCTGCGATAGTTTTTGTAGCCGTAATATTATTTATAGCAAAACTGATTCGCCCGAACCGCCCAAATGTGGAAAAACTCACTACTTACGAGTCGGGAGAAGAGCCAGATGGGAATGCAAACGTTCGATTTAATATTCGTTTTTATGTAATTGCCTTAATTTTTATCCTTTTCGACGTCGAGATTATCTTTTTATTTCCTTGGGCAACAGTTTTTGGAAATCAGCGATTAATTGCTGATACGGATGGTCTGTGGGGATGGTTCTCGTTAGTAGAAATGTTTGTGTTTATTGGCGTATTATTAATTGGCTTAGCCTATGCTTGGATAAAAGGTCATTTAGACTGGGTACGTCCAGAAGTGAAAATCACTGAATATACATCTAAAATACCTGCTTCGCTTTATGATAAAATAAACGAAAAATATAGCAAGTAAAAGCCATAAGATGTTAGGAAATCGTAAAAAAGCCTTGTTTTTTACCATCTATTGCCCTTTTCTGAATGTCGATGGCATGGCAATTTTTCCTTTTGTGCTTGTTAGAACAAAACTCCCTTCTAAGATATTACTCAATCATGAGCGCATTCATTTAGCCCAACAGCTTGAGTTGCTCATTCTCCCATTTTATATTTGGTATCTATCAGAATATCTGCTGAATAGGCTCAAAGGACAAAATCATCAGGTAGCGTATAGAAATATTTGTTTTGAGAAGGAAGCCTATGAAAACGAAGATAAGCTGGCGTATCTGACTCATAGAAGAGTTTGGACTTTCTTAAAGTATTTGTAGATTATCGATAAGCTACCATAGATTTTGTGGACAAAGCACTCGTTGACGATTATTCAACATAATACCAATCACTATCTCGTGCGAGCCTCTCGAGCGTTCCTTTAGCCCTGATAAGGTGTAATCATAAGAATATCCAAAGTTGATTAATGAACTAATATTTGCACCGACTAATCCCACAAAAGCATCTTTGTGTCTATAGGATGTGCCAAACCAAAATCGTTCTCTGAAAACTGTTTTTAAGTTAACATCAAAACTTATGGGTGCTTTCGCTACTCTTTTAATAAGCGTAGAAGGGATGAGCGTCCAATCTTCACTGAGTTCTTGTCTAAAACCTGCTGTTAGAAAGTAATGAGGTATGGCATCGCCACTCCAACTTTGATTAGAGTTATTAGTATTTTTATAATTAAAGCTATTAAAAATAAATTGATTGGCTGAAATACCCACAAAAAACTGCTTTGAATACAGCCAAGCACCAGCATTCAGATTGGGTTGAAGGGCTGTAAGCCTTGAGCCTGCAACAATAGCTTGGTCTGGGTTGTCTTTTACCTGAACTTTGCTGAAATCTACTGTGTATTGAGATATTCCACCAGAAAGACCGATGGCTAGTTTCATTTTTGTAGTAATAGGGACGTGTAATGAATAGCTGATATTAAAACTATTCTGCGTATTGGCTCCTGTTTTATCAGACACTAATATAAACCCAATACCATGGTGGAGAGGCACTTTTGCCGAAGTATTGAATTGGTTTGATAATGGCATAGGTCGCCGAATAGATTTACTAAAATTAGGACGAGCACCCGTACTTGTTCTATCTGTCTTGCCAATAGGCATATGAGCTGACAAATAATAAGTTGTTGGAGCGCCCTCAAAATCTGTCCATTGGTTTCGATAACCCGTTTTAATATCAGTATAATCTTCAATGCCCCCAACTGCTGGATTGATTAAATAACTATTCATCATGTATTGACTATACTGAGGTTGAGTTTGGGCAAATGCCTTCAAACTCACGGTAATCATCAAAAAAACAAGTATAATTTTGGGCATAATAGCGATGAAGTTCACATTTTAATACTAAAGATAATAATAAAAGAGGTTTTTCTATTAATATTCTAATGAGTATCCAACCTTTTGAAAAAAAAATGTGTCTATTATCATGCTTACTCGTGCGTATTAGTCGATTTACTCACTTCCATCAAAATAATGGGCAAATAAGCTTGTTTTTGGAGGGTAAATATTTAGAAATCAAAGAGGTAAGTTAAAAAAAGTAAAGACCAATGAAACCTTCGTTGTTTTTATCACGTAGATAATATTAGAAAGATAATTGATTCGGGTTTGTGTAGAAATAAGATTGTACAAGTTTTCATAAAGATGCATTACTGCAAAATTTTATGGAAATAAAAGATAATTAAATAGCTTATGGAGAATATCGAAAGCCTTTAGAAAATTTCTAAAGGCTTTTTTGTTGAAATTCTTGATAGAAAAGAACAAAGTTTAAAACTTCTACGTTAAACTTGTAATCCAAACAAGACTGTTTGAATTTTAAATATCAAACGCATAAGGCAATAATGCAAATACATCAACTACCGTTAGAGGACGTCAATCAGTTTTCGTCTCTTTTCTTAGACTTCATTAATCAATCCACAAAAACTAAAGATTTTTACGAAAATTATCCAGATCTTAAAGGATTTGAGCAGCAAATCGCTTTAAAACAATTTGATTCAGCCAAACGTAGTATTTTAGTAGAAACGCTAAAAAAACAGTATTCAGGTATAAGCAATAAGCCAAATGTTGATATTCTTTTAGAGGAAAATACGTTTACCGTCACTACGGGGCATCAACTCAATATTTTTACAGGGCCTCTTTATGTAATCTATAAGCTTGTTACAACGATTAACTTGGCGAAATCATTGAAAAATGCTTTCCCAGCTTACAATTTTGTACCAGTCTATTGGATGGCAACTGAAGACCATGATTTTGCTGAAATCAATCATTTTTCATTGTTCGGCAAGAAATTAGCATGGGAAACAGTCCAAAAAGGAGCAGTGGGTAGGATGAATCCAAAGGAATTAGAGGCTTTGATAACAGAAATGGCTGAATGTCCTGCTATTTTCAAAGATGCATACCTCAACAATGAGACTTTGGCGAATGCAGCACGATGTTACGCTAACGATTTATTCGGAGACCAAGGCTTAATTTGTATCGATGCAGATGATAGAAATTTGAAAAAACTGTTTGCTCCTATTATTAAAAACGATTTACTACACCATACTGCTTTTGATGTCGTTTCAAAAACTTCTGAGAAACTAGAATCTTTGGGCTATAAAACCCAAATCTCTCCCCGTGAAATCAACTTCTTTTATTTAGAAAATGGACTTCGTGAGCGTATTGTCAAAGAAGGCAATACCTATAAAGTATTGAATACTAGTTTACAATTTTCTGAAACAGAAATCCTTAACCTATTGGAAACTGAACCTGAAAAATTTAGTCCTAATGTGGTATTAAGACCCGTTTATGAAGAAGTGATTCTGCCAAACTTAGCCTATATCGGCGGTCCATCAGAAGTACCCTATTGGCTTCAATTAAAAGGCATTTTTGATTTCCATCAGGTAGCGTTCCCTATTTTGATGCCTCGTAACTTCTGTTTGATAGTCAATAAAGCTACTGCTAAAAGGATGGAAAAATTAGACTTAACCAGTCAGGATTTATTTTTGGATGAAATAAGCTTGAAGAAAAGCTTTATTGAAAAGCATTCTGAAAATAGCTTAAGCCTTGCTACGGAGAGTAATTCCTTTGTGCAGGTTTTTGAGGAAATTCTGACAAAAGCTGTAAAAATAGATAAAACGTTGGAAGGTGCAGTAAAAGGAGAGCAACAGAAGGTATTGAATGCCCTTGAAAACTTAGAAAAGCGTTTGAAAAAAGCAGAAGAAAGAAACCATGAAACTGAGGTAAATCAGCTGTTGGGAGTAAAGCAGAAGCTTTTCCCGAATGGAACTCCACAGGAAAGAAGCGAAAACTTTTTGAATTTCTATTTGAACAATCCTGAGTTCCTAACTCAAATTTCGGAAGTCTTCGATCCGCTTAACTTTAAGTTTTATGTAGTGATAGAAGAATAGAAAAGAGTAATAATAAAAAAAGGTCGGAAATTATTTAATATTTCCGACCTTTTTTTATGAAAGATTATCTATCTGAATAAAGTTCAAGGGATAGGCAATACCTTACTTTCTTTAAAAGTAGAAAGAATGACCATCGTTTGTGTTCCTGCTACTTCTTCAATCTCATTGATTTTTTCAAGCATCAATTTCTGATATGAAGCGATGTCTTTAGCAATTATTTTCAATAAAAAATCTCCAGAACCTGTAACGTGGTGACATTCAATGACTTCTGGTATCGAGTTTATTTGTGAAACGAAAGATTCTGTAACTTGCTTTTTATGTCCTATCAAAGTAACAGTCACAAAAGTAGTGACTCCTAAACCCACTTTCTCGCGGTTTAATTGTGCGTGATAGCTTTCAATGATTCCAGCAGTTTCTAATTTCTTAACACGTTCTAGTGTTGGGGCAGGCGATAGTCCTATTTCTTTTGATAATTGTGCATTAGTAATTTTGGCATTTTGTTGTAAAATTTCTAATACTTTATGGTCTATTTGATCTAGTTTAATACTCATTTCTTCGGAGTTTAGAATTGATGAAAGCGAAAAACGCCATTGATAATTTCAATGGTTTTTCAGAAATACATGATTGTTTATATATGAGTTATTTTTAGTGCGATAGGAAATCTATTGCAAATCTAATAGCTTTTTTGTAATTTTTGTAAGAAATTCTACAAAAAAGCTATTTTTTAGAATAATATTTTTATTATTCGGCAATTATATACCTATCTATTCATAAAATTCTGTGAAAACAGAATTTATATGCTAAAAACAGAAAAGTGCAAAACAGAATCTTATTTTGTATAAATGCTTACTTTCGCTTAGAAATTTTGTTCAGAGAAATTTTTCTTTGTCGCGTACATTTAAATCGTGTATGGTCAACAAGGCTTTTTGCAAGGTGTTTGGTCGCTCTTCCTTGTACTCTTTCACGCCACATTCGCCAAGACGACGCCTTCATTTCTCGGCGCATAAGTGCTATTACCTCTTGTTCTTTTAATCCGAATTGTATGAAAATAGCATCAAAGGTAGTTCGGTCTTCCCAAGCCATCTCTATAATTCTATCGATGTCTTGCTCATTTAATAATAAAGCTTTCATTTGTATTGTAAAGGGGAATTAGTTAGTTCTGATTGAGTGAATGATTCGATGAGTTTTTGGAATGATTATCCAAAACTGATAACACATTGTATAATATAAAGACGATGAGTTGGGAAGTAGTACAATAGAAATCGGCTTGCTAAAAGTTAATGGCCCACAGCCCCACTTTATAACTTTCTGAGTTAAAAAATGTTTTTAAAATCTGATTTGCTAGAAAACTCTGATTCATTCCCTAAAAAATCCGTAATTTCGTAAGATAGTCTTGTCACGATTTTGTTAATTAGCAAAACAAGTGCTAATATGCGAGAACCAACAAATTGATAACGATTAAGCTTATGGCAGAAGAAGAAAAAAAATCACTTAATTTCCTTGAACAAATTGTAGAAGAAGATTTACAAGCGGGCAAACACGGAGGACGTGTTTTGACTCGTTTTCCACCTGAGCCTAATGGATATTTACACATTGGGCACGCTAAATCAATATGCTTGAATTTTGGCTTGGCTGCTAAATATGGTGGACAAACTAACCTTCGTTTTGATGATACAAACCCTGAAAAGGAAGAGACTGAATACGTAGATTCTATCAAAGCAGATGTTCGCTGGCTTGGGTTTGATTGGGCAGGAGAAGAATTGTATGCTTCTGATTATTTTGAAACCTTATATAATTTTGCAGTAGAGCTTATCAAAAAAGGGTTGGCTTATGTAGATGACCAAACATCTGAACAAATTGCGTCACAAAAAGGGAATCCTAATTTCGCAGGTGAAGATAGCCCATACCGTTACCGTAGCATAGACGAAAATTTAGATTTATTCAGTAGAATGCGTGCTGGTGAGTTTGAAGATGGGGCTAAAGTACTAAGAGCTAAAATTGATATGGCTCACCCGAATATGCACATGCGCGACCCGCTGATGTATCGTATCAAACATGCGCCACATCACCGCACGGGCGATGCTTGGTGTATTTATCCAATGTACGATTTTGCACATGGTCAGTCAGATTCTATCGAAGAAATTACCCATTCTATTTGTACGTTAGAATTTGATGTTCACCGTCCTTTGTACGAATGGTTTATTGAAAAGCTCGGAATTTATCCTTCACATCAATACGAATTTGCAAGATTGAACCTTACTCATACAGTAATGAGTAAACGAAAATTGCTACAATTAGTCAACGAAGGTATTGTAAATGGTTGGGACGACCCACGTATGCCAACTATTTCGGCATTGCGTCGTCGTGGCTTTACACCAGCGTCAATTCGTAATTTTTGCGAAAAAATCGGTGTGGCCAAAAGAGATAATTTGATTGATGTAGGTGTATTAGACTACTGTGTTAGAGAAGATTTGAACAAACTTGCTACCCGAGTAATGGCTGTGTTAGAGCCATTGAAGGTAGTAATTACCAATTATCCTGAAGGACAAGTAGAAGAACTACACGTAGAAAATAATCCAGAGGACGAAAATGCGGGAAGCCGTATTGTGCCATTCAGTCGTGAGATTTATATCGAACAAGATGACTTTATGGAAGTTCCGATGAAGAAATTCTTCCGTTTGGGGCCAGGCTTGATGGTACGTTTAAAAGGAGCTTATATCATCCAATGTGATGATTTTGTAAAAGATGAATTTGGCAATATTACCGAATTACATTGTAGCTATATTCCAGAAAGCCGTTCAGGTGCTGATACTTCAGGTCTTCATGTAAAAGGTACTATTCACTGGGTATCTGTACCACATGCTATCAAAGCGGAAGTGCGTATATACGATAGACTATTGATTTTGGAAGATGCTTCGCAAGTAGGAGACGACTTCAAGAAATTTATCAATCCAGATTCTCTGACGGTTATTCCAGAAGTTTTTGTAGAACCAAGTTTGAAAGAAGCACAAATAGGAACGAATTACCAATTTATGCGCAAAGGTTATTTCTGTTTAGACACAGATTCAACAGCCGAACATTTGGTATTCAACAGAACAGTGGGCTTGAAAGATACTTGGGTAAAAGAAAAAGGAAAGTAGGGTTTGAGGTTTGTTAATAAAAAAGGAAAGGTGAAAACAGATGCTTATTAGCAATGTTTTCACCTTTCCTTTTTTTAATATGAAGCTTGATAGTCAATCGTAAAAACAGTGATAGATATTTTGTCTTTACTTACCTTAATGGGAAAAATGTTTCCATCTCCATCAAACAAATTTGAATACAAGCCTTTATTTCCTTCACGAATAAATAATGAGTAACGTCCTTCTTCTAAATCAACACAGAACTTCCCTTCTTCGTCAGACTTCACACTTTTAATAAATTTGGTAGCAATAGTTTGATAAAACCCATTTTCACGAGTAGTCTCAGCGGTATTCGTCAAATCGTACACTACTAATTCTCGTTGGACAGGTTTTGCTTTAGGAGTAGGTCTATCAGGCGAAGGCATCATGTTTCCAGATTTCCAGAAAATAGTGCCACAGATTCCTTGCTGAACCAAAGCAGGTTCAATAGTAATTGGTTTGGTGCCAGTAGGAGAGTCGGGATTGATAATAGCCTTTTGTACAGAAGCAGGAAGCGTATTTTTCCTTTTCAATTTTTTCTTGGTCTTCTGTCCAAAAGCACCAATCATCGAAAGGCACCCAAGAATAAGTATGAAGATTTTAACTTTGATCATATCAAAGATTATTTTCTTTTGAATAATGAATCAACAAACTCTTTTTTATTGAAAACCTGTAAATCTTCTATCTTTTCACCAACGCCAATGTATTTCACAGGAATTTTAAACTGGTCAGAAATTCCAATAACTACGCCACCTTTGGCAGTTCCATCCAATTTAGTAATAGCCAAAGCCGTTACATCAGTTGTTTTTGTAAACTCTTGTGCCTGAATAAAGGCATTTTGTCCTGTCGAGCCATCAAGCACTAATAAAATTTCGTGGGGAGCATCAGGCAAAAACTTCTGCATTACACGCTTGATTTTAGAAAGTTCGTTCATCAAGTTTACTTTATTGTGTAAGCGTCCAGCAGTATCAATGATTACTACGTCAGCATTTTGCTCTACAGCCTGCTTTACGGTGTCGTAGGCTACAGAGGCAGGGTCGCTATTCATTCCGTGGTCTATTACGGTTACGCCTACTCTTTGTCCCCATAATTTAAGCTGGTCGACAGCGGCAGCTCTAAAGGTATCTCCAGCCCCTAATATTACTTTATTACCTGCCTTGTGGAATTGTGAAGCCAACTTACCAATAGTTGTTGTTTTACCAACACCATTTACGCCCACTACCATAATTACATAAGGCTTAGTATGAGCTTTAAAGGCATCAGATACATCTTCTGACTTATTCTGTGCCAATAACTCAGCAATTTCTTCTCTCAGAAGACCATCAAGCTCAGTTGTTGTTACAAACTTGTCTCTGGCTACACGTTCTTCAATTCTACGGATAATTTTAAGGGTTGTATCAACACCTACATCCGAAGAGATTAAAATTTCTTCTAATTCATCTAATACCTCCTCATCGACTTTCGATTTGCCGACTACCGCTCTACTCAATTTAGAAAAAAGACCTTCTTTGGTTTTTTCTAATCCTTTGTCAAGTGTTTCTTTTTCTTCGGTATTTAAGGTTTCTTTTTTCTTAAAAAAATCAAATAAGCCCATGTTTGGTTATCAGTTTTCAGTTATCGTTTTGGTTTGTAGCAGTCAAGCGTTGGATGTTAAATATCATTAGCTGAAATTACCCAATTTTTTCTCTTTAAACTAATATTAAATAAGCAACAACTAGTTCCCCAAATATAAAACAAAAAAAGTCCCCTAACTTTATTTAGATAGGGGACTTTCTTTAAAGTCGAAAGAATTAACCTTTCAACGCTGCTGCTACTTCATCTTGAAGAACGATTTCTTCTTTGAATGTGTAAGCACCAGTAGCAGGGTTTTTCACTGCTTTAACGATTTTTGCGTATTTTACGCCACCTTCTTTCTTAAGGGTTGCAACTACTTTCTTTGCCATTTCTTTGTATAAGTTATTGTTATCCGTTTTGAGTTATCGACTGACTGCAACTTAACTGATGAGCAAACCCATCAATTACGATAACACAGACTTGATAACTTGTAATTGACAACTAAATGAATTACTTAATTTCTTTATGAACAGTCACTTTCTTCAAGAAAGGATTGTATTTCTTTAACTCTAAACGAGCTGTAGTGTTTTTACGGTTTTTCTTAGTGATGTAACGAGACATCCCTGGAACGCCTGAAGTTTTTTGCTCAGTACATTCCAAAATCACTTGGATTCTATTGCCTTTCTTAGCCATTGCTTTGTTTGCTTAATTGGTTATAAAAAATCGTTTTCTATTGATTATCAGTAAATTACAACCCAATCAAACTGAAAAACGAAGATGTGTCTTTGAAACAGGACTGCAAAGGTAGTAAATGTTTGAGTTTTAGACAAATATGTTTTCAAAAGTTTTTAATAAATATTGATAGAATGTGAAAAATAGCCAATTTTACCCCTTTTTAACCCAATTTATGCTTAAACCTTATCATTTTCAAGAACATAATTTTCAAGAGCTTAGGACAATTTTCACCACCAAAGCTATTTTTAATAGCTATTTGCTCGTTATCTAAACTTGTAAAAGTCCCATTTTAAAGTCCTTCGTAATTGGAGAGTGGTCAGCTGCCTGAATACTGGTTGAAATAATACTCCTTGTAGTCAGAGGGTCGATAATTTCATCAACCCACAAGCGGGCAGCAGCATAATACGGCGTGGTTTGCGTATTATATTTATCTTTGATGCCTTTCAAAATGGTCTCTTCTTCCTCTTTCGTAATTACCTTGCCTTTGGCTTTCATGGATGCTACCTGAGTTTGTAATAAAGTTTGGGCTGCTTGCTCGCCACCCATTACCGCAATTTTAGCACTTGGCCAAGCATAAATAAAGCGAGGGTCGAAAGCTTTTCCACACATGGCATAATTGCCTGCACCGTAAGAATTGCCAATGATAATCGTGATTTTAGGGACAACAGAATTAGAAACAGCATTTACCATTTTGGCTCCATCTTTGATAATGCCCGAATGTTCTGAACGACTACCCACCATAAAACCCGTTACGTCTTGTAAGAAAACCAAGGGGATTTTCTTTTGATTACAATTCATGATAAAGCGTGCTGCTTTATCTGCTGAATCGTTGTAAATAACACCCCCAATTTGTACCTCACCCTTCGTGTTTTTAATGACTAATCGTTGATTCGCCACAATGCCGACAGCCCATCCATCAATACGAGCGTAGCCACAAAGGATAGTCTTGCCGTAATCTTTTTTAAACTCATCAAACTCAGAGTCATCCACCAACCGTTCAATGATTTCACGCATATCATAAGGTTTGGTTCTAAGCTCAGGGAGAATATCAAGTATTTCTTCCAAATGCTTGGTTGGAGCTTTTGGCGTACTTCTATTAAAACCCGCCTTTTCAAATTTCCCTAGTTTGCTGATAGTCCTTTTTATTTGGTCAAGACATTCTTGTTCACTGTCAAACTGATAATCAGCATTGCCCGAAATAGCATTATGCGTATTGGCTCCTCCTAAGGTCTCGGCATCGATTTCTTCACCAATAGCAGCCTTTACTAAATAAGGGCCTGCTAAAAAAATAGAGCTTTGTCCTGTCACCATCAAGGTTTCATCTGACATAATGGGTAAATATGCTCCACCAGCCACACAACTGCCTAATACGGCGGATATTTGAGTGATTCCCATAGCACTCATTACAGAGTTATTATAGAATACTTTCCCAAAATGTTCTTTGTCTGGGAAAATCTCATCTTGCATGGGTAAAAATACACCTGCACTATCTACCAAATAAATAATTGGTAATTGGTTTTGCATGGCTATTTCTTGGAAACGAAGGTTCTTTTTACCTGTAATTGGAAAGTATGCACCAGCTTTTACCGTTTGGTCATTAGCTACAATTACGCACAATTGCCCAGCAATATAGCCTAGTCCGCCAACGGTTCCTCCTGCGGGGCAACCACCGTATTCTTCGTACATTTCGTAGCCCACAAATGCCCCAATTTCCTGAAATTCAGTGTCAGTATCTATTAAATAATTAATGCGTTCTCGGGCGACTAATTTACCTCGTTCATGTTGTTTTTGTACATTTTTTAGTCCTCCTCCTTCTTTTATTTTATCCAATCGTTGCTTCATTTCTGTAAGCAATTGTTGATGAAATTCCTTATTGTTTACAGCCATAGTATGATGATGATTTGAGATTATTGATGAATATAAATAGTACTATTTTTTGATAATTTACAATTATTTTTTGATAATGTAATTTTTGAGAAAAGTATGGATTTGATAAAATATTTGGTTATTAGCTGTAAATGTGGATGTGTTATGTTGATAAAACACTATTTAAACCTTAATGTGATGGAGATTGATTTACTCGTCCAAATATTATTTGGTTAAATAAAAAATAAAAAACTTTTGTGGAGTAGGTTAGGCATAAAAAAAGCCAGAGAAATAGCTTCCTCTGGCTTCTGTATAGTAGATTATGTTATTCTTCTAAATCTGCTTCTTCTAAAATGTAATTCATTTCATAGATATCATCAGCATTCAATTTTAGCTTACCCTTAAAAGTATGCATCTCGTCAGTTTTATATTTATGCGAAGCTCCCTTTTTAGGCTTTAGCGACATTACTGACTCTGGTCCTGCACCTCCACAGAAAAAACACTGACTGTAAGGAAATGCTGAAAGCACATACATATTAGTAGCAGCATCAACAGGAATTACATAGCCTTTGATGATAACCTCCTTGTTTTCTAATTTCTTTACAGCTGGTCCAAAAGTAGGGTATAGCATAAAAATAGATTCTTGCGGGTACCATTTTTTCTTAAATACCACGTCTTTCAAAATATCCCAAGTAAGTTTCTCCGAAGGCAGAGCAACTGGTTTTTTCATAGGAGTTGCCGACATCAAAGTCAACAACAAAGCACTGAATGTGATTAAAGTCTTGATTTTCATTTTAGTTGTATGCTATCAGCCTTGGGCTTTTAGCTTTTTTGTTGATTTTTATGTTAGTTTTTCCCGCAGATTTTAGCGATTTTTAATCGCTGATTCTCGCGGATTAATCTGCGCCATCAGCGTATTTTTTCTGCATAAATCAGCGGGAATATTTTATTATATCTGATAATTACTCATCCGCCAAAGTTCTTGAAATATCTATTTTGTAGATTCCTAATGAAGGAATAGCTGCCGCCAATAGCCCAATTACTAATGCCCCAATGAACAACCATAATTCTTCTGTTAGCAAAGATAAAACGTTGAAGTCATAATGAAAATTTTGTTCGACGTTTTTCGACATTAACCACAATCCCAGTCTACTTAAAGCAATACCAATCACAAATCCGATTGAGCTGATAATCAATCCTTCAAGCAATAATAAGAAGAATAGTTTGGTTCTGCTAGCACCCATTGAAAGCATCAATGCCATTTCATATTTTCGCTCTTTGAGCGAATTATAAAGCGATACAAATACACTTAAACCAGAAACGATGATGATAACCAAGGCAATGATTTTGAGGGTATCGATTCCAAAGCCCATCAAAGCAAACAAGCGATTGATTTCAATAGCAGGCGAAGCCGTTTGCATCGTGGTATTTTGATTGATACTTCTTGCCATCATCATACCCATTGCAGGATTTCTGAATTTTATCAACATCGAGGTTATCTCTTTAGATTCTTCTTCATGGTGATGTCCGTCATCGGTAGTAGGAGAAGTGTCTTCTTCTAATAATTTCAATGCATTTGCTCCTTTACCCACTTCTTCTTCATGATGCTCGTCATGAACTGCCCAAACACTCTCAAGTGGCGTAACCATTAATTGGTCGAGAACAGAATTAGTATTTTTTAGAATACCCACTACTTTAAACTTCTTTTCTTCATGCACATCGCCTTCTTTGTCATAGCCGTGTTGCGAAGCAAAAGTATCACCAACCTTTAATGCTAAATTTTTAGCCACTTTCGCACCTAATACCATTTCCATGGGTTCAGAAAAAACTTTGCCTGATTCAAATGTTGCTTCAAAATGTTGAAGGTATTTTTCGTTAGAGCCTACTATTCTATACCCTTGATAACTATCGCCCATTGATAATGGAATCGCTGATTTTACCAAAGGATTACGGGTTAGCCTATTGGCTTCGTCTAAAGAAATATTTCCCGTCGGAGCATCAATTTGATAAATACTAGCTAAAATCAATTGTAGTGGACTACCCTTTGCACCCACTACCATATCTATCCCAGCTACATTGCGGGTAAATTTTTCTTCTAATTGCTTCCCTGCCAAGAGTAATAACGAAATAATAGCAATACCCAGTGCCATCAATAAGATACTTAAAAAGCTAGTAAGGGGTTTGTCTTTTAGGTTACTCCAAGATATTTTTAGTAAGTTCATTTGCTATAAATTTATACGTTTTTCAACCACATCTTTCAAGCGTTGGTCATGGGTTACTACTACCAAACTTGCTCCAATTTCCTCAATTTGTTTTTTTAATAAATCCACCACTTTTAAGCAATTGTCATCATCCAAACTAGATGTTGGTTCATCAGCTAAAATCACAGAAGGTTTATTCATCAAGGCTCTGGCGATGCTAACACGTTGTTGTTCACCCTGTGATAATTGAGTAGTTTTTTTATGAAGATGTTCGGCGAAACCTAAACTTTCGGCTAGGTGTTTGGCAAGGTCTTTTGCTTGAGATTTCCCTGCTAGATAGTTCGTTAACAGTAAGTTTTCTAATACAGTGAGAGAATGAACAAAATGAGGTTTTTGATAAATAATACCTACATTTTTTGCCCTGAAGTCTGCTGCTGAACCGACAGATAAATCACTAATTTCTTGGTTATTAATCTGGATTTTACCCCCTGTTGGTTTTAGTAAAAGAGCCATTAAATGTAAAAAGGTTGTTTTGCCTTTACCCGACTTACCCAAAATAAGCATTGTTTCACGGTCGGCACAGGAAAAATCTGGAAAAGCAAAGCTCTTTTCAGAAGAATACGAGAAGGTAAGGTTTTGCGTAGCTATCATGCTGTTGATGTTTTATACAAAGATAGCTAATGCAATGATATTGCAAGAAATTTGGGGGATAGTTTAATATTGTGGAAATGAGAAATTAATAGGGATTTGTTAATCTAACTATTCATAATTAATTAAGTTGCTTTTATTTCAATTATCATTTAGCTTTAACCGAAATTTATAAGACCACAAATTGCAATATTTAATAAGTTCAGTCTAGCATTTAAAACCGTTAATTCTATATTCAAAACAATTCAATGAAAAAACTTCTATTTGCTTTATTCTTTACAGTTCTATCCCACTACTCTATCAACGCTCAAAAAGAGTTTATGGCAGGCTACATTATTAATAATACTGGCGATACCATCAGGGGTGAAATTGATAATAAAAAATGGGTAAAAGCTCCTTCACAAATTACATTTAAAGATCAAAACCTAAAAATGGTTAAGTATGATATAAGCAAAATACAAAGCTTTGTTGTACAAAATGAGGCGACTTATGTGCGAAAAAAAATATCCTTAGACATTACACCCCATCAACAGGGTAAACTATTAGAAACCTACGATAGAGAACTTGTTGATACCACTTTGTTTTTGAAACAATTGGTAAAAGGAAGGATAAGTTTATATTATTTACAAGACAATAATAACAAAGAACACTTTTTTATCGAAAAGTTAAATGATACTATTCAAGAGCTTGTTGACCACCGTTTTATAAGAAAGAATAATTCTGGTAATTATGAAGTACACCTTGATATCTATAATAAACAACTTTATGAACTGTGTGAAGACTGTTCGAACTATTCGGGATTAATATTTAAATATCAATATAGAGAAGCAGCGCTAATGCCCCTAATAATGAAGTATAATACTTTTTTTGGCGATAGTAAACCTATTGAGGTATCAAAAAAAGAAAAGTTTAAAACTACCTTCTTTTTACGTGCTGCTCTGGGAACGTATAGTTATAATGTAGATCGAAATCTATCATATTATGAAGAAAACTATAACAAATCGGGCTTAAAATCGGCTTCAATTGGAGTAGGGGCATTATTTGAATTGCCTTCTAAAAGAAGAAGATTAGGTGTGAAAATAGATTTGTTATATAACCATTATGAGGAGGATATAAGGTTGTATCAAAGCTACAATGTACCTACTAATACTTCGTATTTAGGCATTTATTTAGGCCCTCAATATTCCTTTTATAAAAATGTACCTAAAAAGATTGATGTGTACCTTAACGCAGGACTATCGTTAGAAAAGAGATTAGCTGAAAAAAATACAGATTTTGTTTACCAAGGATTGAGTAGCTCAATGGGGTATCAATTGGGTATAGGTACAAAGCTCAATAAAATGAATTTTGAATTAGCTTATAGCAAAACAGATGCAGGGCTTAGCTCTTTTGTTTATATTACTGGCGATATCCAAAAGATTTCGTTTATACTTAGCTATGCACTTGGGAAACAATAAGGTGACTTTTAAGGCGTATTAAGAAAAAGTAATTTAAACAAAAAAGGGGAGTCTTCATCAATGAAAACTTCCCTTTCTATTTTTTGAGTTGTAAACTCGAACTACACTACTGTAACTTTCACTGTCAAAGTCAATTCTTCAAATTCAACATCTTGTCCGTCGGCTAATTCGTTGACTACTTCTAGCGAAAGTGCTTGTACTTCTTGACTGATAAAGTCTTTGAAGGTTACAACGCCAGCCGTTACTTCGGCATCTGAATCAAGTAATTGAATGCTGATTTTATCGGTTACTTCAAAACCTGAATCTTTACGTAAGTTCTGGATACGATTCACAAAATCGCGAGCGATACCTTCTTGTTTCAGCTCAGGTGTAATATTGATGTCTAATGCCACCGTGATACCTGCGTCGGAAGCCGTTAAGTATCCTGGTAAATCTTCTGTTTGGATTTCAACGTCCTCTAGGGCAATCGTATAAGCATCAAGAATTATCGTCTTGTTTTCCTCTAAAGCTTTCAAGTCTTCAGCAGTCATTGCAGTAATTACAGCAGCAACTGCTTTCATGTCTTTACCGAATTTAGGGCCTAATGCTTTAAAGTTTGGTTTTACTTTTTTCGACAATACGCCCGACGCATCATTTAAGTATTCAACTGCTTTGATGTTTACCTCTGTCTTAATCAATTCGTCTACATGACGGATTTGTTCACGTGTTTGCTCGCTCAATATCGGAATTAAAATCTTCGATAATGGCTGACGTACTTTAATACGATTGGTTTTTCTTAAAGAGTGAATCAAAGAACAAATTCTTTGAGCCAAGTCCATCGAAGTTTCCAATTCAGTATTAATCCATTCGTGCTGTACTTTCGGGAAGTTCGTCAAGTGAACAGATACGTCCGTACTTGTTTCAGTATCAGTTAAGTTTTTATATAACCAATCACCGTAAAAAGGAGCAATTGGTGACATCAACTGAGCAATTGTTTTCAAACAATATGCTAATGTTTCATAAGCTGATTGTTTGTCTGCCGTAACCTCGCCCTTCCAGAAGCGTCTTCTTCCTAAACGTACATACCAGTTAGAAAGATGGTCACCCACAAACTCTTGGATGGCACGTCCTGCTTTGGTTGGTTCATAAGTATTGTAGGCTTCGTCTACTTCTTTTATCAAGGTTTGTAATTTTGATAAAATCCATTGGTCAAGCTCTGTGGCAATGCTTTTATCAAGTTTTCCTGTTGGCGTATAGCCATCTAAATTGGCATACAAAGCAAAGAAATTATACGTATTCGTAAGCGTTCCAAAGAATTTGTTACGTACTTCGGTAATACCTGCTAAATCAAATTTAAGGTTATCCCAAGGTTGTGCATTCGTAATCATATACCAACGCGTTGGGTCTGCACCGTATTTCTTCAAGGTTTCAAATGGGTCAACAGCATTGCCTAAACGTTTAGACATTTTGTTACCATTTTTATCCAATACCAAACCTGTAGAAACAACGTTTTTGAAAGCAACAGAATCAGAAACCATTGCCGAAATAGCATGCAAGGTAAAGAACCAACCACGTGTTTGATCAACACCTTCCGAGATAAAATCGGCTGGATAAGATTTATCAAAAATATCTTTGTTCTCGAACGGATAATGCCATTGAGCATAAGGCATCGCTCCAGAATCAAACCAAACGTCGATAAGGTCTGTTTCGCGCGTCATTACTTTACCCGAAGCTGAAACCAAATATACTTCATCTACAAACGGACGGTGTAAGTCTTCAGTACCTGCTTTTAATAAGTCTAAAAACTTCTCGTTAGCTGCACGTTGTTCTGCTGATAGTACATCATCTTTCAAAGCATGCGTTATGCTGTTTTCTAGTTCTTTTAGAGAACCTATACAAACGTCTTCGCCATCTTCCGAACGCCAGATTGGTAGGGGAGTACCCCAATATCTTGAACGAGATAAATTCCAATCTACTAAGTTTTCTAACCAATTACCAAAACGACCAGTACCCGTAGATTCTGGTTTCCAGTTGATGGTATTGTTTAGGGCAATCATTTTATCTTTTACTGCCGTCGTACGGATAAACCAAGAATCCAATGGATAGTATAATACAGGTTTATCTGTTCTCCAACAGTGTGGATAAGAGTGATCAAATTTCTGAACGTTGAACGCTTTGTTCTCCGTTTTCAATTGAATAGCAATGCGTTCGTCAACAGATAGATATTTATCTCTTCCTTGTTTGATACGTTGCTCTTCTTTTTCTTCATCTGATAAATAAGCTTCTTTTACAGGCTCGTTGGCATAATCAGTAATTTCAGCTACAAAACGACCTTGGCGATTGACAATTGGTACTTCTTTACCAGTCTCGTCTTTGACAAAAATAGAAGGAATACCATTTTGCTGAGCCACTCTAAAGTCGTCTGCACCAAAGGTCGGAGAAGTATGAACTACTCCAGTACCATCTTCTGTCGTAACGAAATCACCAATGATTACTCTGAAAGCAGCACTTTCAGGCTGAACATAAGGCATTAATTGCTCATATTCAATGCCTTCTAGGAAATTCCCTTTGAAACTGAATACTTCTTTCCAAGGAATGATTTTATCTCCATCATTGTATTTCGAAAAATCACCATCTTTACCTTTTTCGTTGAAATATTTTCCAACCAAATCTTTGGCCAACACTACGTTTACGGGTTCGTAAGTGTAAGGGTTGAAAGATTTAATTAAAGAATATTCTATATTTTTACCCACCGTTAAAGCTGAGTTCGCAGGTAAAGTCCAAGGGGTAGTCGTCCAAGCTAAAATATAAATATTGTCACTATTAGCACCATCAAACAAAAAGCCTGATTTGCCCGTCAGTTTTACTTTAAATTGAGCTGTCAACGAAGTATCTTTTACTTCACGATAACAACCCGGCTGGTTAAGCTCGTGCGAAGAAAGCCCCGTTCCTGCTGCTGGCGAATACGGCTGAATCGTATAGCCTTTGTATAATAATCCTTTTTCGTAAAGGGTTTTCAACAAATGCCAAACCGACTCGATATAATCGTTTTCATAAGTAATATATGGGTTATCCAAATCCACCCAATAGCCCATTTTTTCGGTCAAATCGTTCCACTGGTCAGTAAATTTCATGACCGTTTCACGACACTTCTTGTTGTACTCTTCTACCGAAACATATTTTGGAGATTCAAGATTACCAATATCGTCTTTGGTAATTCCTAATTCTTTTTCTACTTGTAATTCCACTGGCAAACCGTGGGTGTCCCATCCGCCTTTACGTTTTACTTGCTTGCCTTTTAAAGTTTGATAACGACAGAAAATATCCTTAATCGCACGAGCCATCACGTGGTGAATACCCGGTGTTCCATTTGCCGAAGGAGGCCCTTCATAGAAAGTGAAAGTTGGATTGCCCTCACGGGTTTCGATAGACTTTTCAAAAATCTTTTCGTCTTGCCAAAATTTAAGGATTTCGTCTGCAACCTGACCATAGTCAAGGTTTTTATATTCTTTAAAATTCATTATGGACTATAATTCGTTTATTACGTTGTTAAAAATTATCTGTTGAGATGTTTTTATCTAATAGGCTGAGAAAATTCCTGCAAAAGTACAAAAAATGACTGGCTTTTGGAAGGAAACAATTGTAAGAAAACAAAATATAAGATTCCAACCTATTTCACAATTATTTTGTCTTTATAAAGAGTTTATTCTCAAGGGGTTTATTCTTAATTAATCTTAGTGCATGAAAAAGCATTCTGTCATCTTAGCTTTTCTTTTTTTATGGGTATTTTCCTGTAAAACAAAAGAAAATATTGATCCAAACCCAACTGGTTTGGTAGGAAAGTGGGTTGATAGCGGAAGGCTACAGTCTCAAAATACTGATGGTACTTGGAGTTACTGGTATACACTCTTAACTTTTGCTGCTGTGCCTGTATCTGTTTGGGAATTTACGAAGGATGGTAAATTTCTGATAGATGGAAAAGATGGAGGAGCGTGTTGTTTTGCTGGTAATAAGTATGTAGTCTCTGGTCAGGATATTACTTTTGGTACATTTGCACCACCTTGTGCTAACGTACTCTGTAAAAGCTGTACTAATTGGACTTTTAAACTTAGTCATAAAGATACCTTAGTCTTAGAACAATGTTCTATCAGAAAAGAGTTTTACAGAACCCAATAATGAATAATGTTAGATTTTAATTAGATATTAATATTATGAAAACACCATATTGTTATATTTTACTTCTTGCGATATTAGCATCATGTAAATCAAAAGAAGAAATTGACCCAAATAGTTTGGTTAATAAATGGCTATCTACTGGGCAGATGCAATCAAAAAAAGCCGATGGTACTTGGAGTGATTGGTACGTGCCTCAAACCTTTGCTGCTGTAATACCTTCTGTTTGGGAGTTTACTAAAAAAGGAGATTTTTTGCGAGATGGTAAGGCAGGAGGAGATTGTTGTTTTGCAGGAAATAAATACAGCCTATCAGATAAAGTAATTACATTTTCAGACCCAAAAATTTGCCCTACGGTTGACTGTGGTTTTATTTGTAGTACATTTAAAATAGATCAACTGAAAAATGATACGTTGGTGTTAGAACAATGTTCTACTAAAAACCAATTTGTCAGGGTAAAATAAGAAACGACAATTCCAACCATCAAAATAAATTCTACGTCTTTATAAAAACAGTTTATTAAAATTTAAACTTTAAATAACA
Organism: Arcicella sp. GW458-12-2-14-TSB2; assembly: GCF_059423785.1. NCBI lineage: Bacteria > Pseudomonadati > Bacteroidota > Cytophagia > Cytophagales > Flectobacillaceae > Arcicella > Arcicella sp. GW458-12-2-14-TSB2. The sequence continues at coordinate 31,855 of NZ_JBWKYN010000036.1, forward strand.
TGAAATTATTAACATTAAGTTTAGGATTACTTTTAATGGTTAGCTCTTGTAAATCAGTAGATGAAGTAACCCCCGGAAAAGAAAGTTCAGCCAAAGTTTCTGCTAATCAATTAGTAGGAAAATGGAACCCTACTTATATGCAAAAAGATAAAGGGGCAGATGCCAAATGGACAACGATTAATACATTAGTTGCTTTACCAACCATTGAATTTACAGCTGATGGCAACTATTTAAGTGATGGAAAGCCTGGTGCAGATTGTTGTGGCTGGATTGGCAATAAATACACGTTCAAAGATAACAAAATTACTTTTTCTGATTTTAAACCTTGTCCAAATGTACTTTGTATCGCTATAGCGTGTGATGGTTGGACAGTTCAAAAAATTGAGAACGATACGCTTGTAGTAGAAAACTGTTTTAACGTAACCAAATTTGTGAAAGCTAAATAATAGCTTGATTACCACAATATTGTTTAACCTCATATCACGCATTCAAAATACTGTTTTTACCTCTGCAAGATAAATACTTGCAGAGGTTTTTTTATAAAGGAAGTTTTTGCATTTATGCCGTTTCAACAAAACCAACGCACTTTTAACATGGCATTTTTTATTTTCATGGCTATGCAAAAGAAGGGGATAAGCAATGGAAATAAATTCTTTGCTAAAAAATCGCAAAATTATTTTATTTAATATTTTTATTATTATATTTGCTTAATCAATTAAGCAGTCATGGAAAATAAACAGCTAGAAACGTTATCAAAATCTAATGATTTTTATCTCGAATTATGGAATCAAGCTAAGCTAGGGAGCAGGGAAGCGTATGCACAGCTTTGTGAAAGCCATTATAGAATATTATTTAACTATGGACTGAACATTACGAAAGACAGAGAATTGGTCAAAGATGTTATTCAAGACCTCTTTTTATATCTATGGGAAAAACGCAATATCGTAGGTGAAATAAATGTGATGACCATCTACTTGGTTCGTGCTACTCGTAATAACTTGATATCACAATTGCGAAAGAATCAATGGAATGTACTATATGATAATTTTGATGATGAAGATAACCTAACAGATGAGGAAACCATTGAAAATAGCTTAATCGAATATGAACGCTATTCACAAAATGAGCAACGCATGCGAAAAGCAATAGAGCTATTACCAAAACGTCAGCGTGAAGTACTTTTCTTGAAATTTTATCAAGGCGTTAGTCATTCGGATATTGCTAATATAATGAATATTAACAATCAATCCGTTTCTAACCATCTTCAAAAAGCATTAATTACACTAAGAGCATTATTCCCCAACCATTGGAAAAAAATGTTTTAATGCTTAAAATCAATAATCTTCACAAAATATTAAAAAACTATACGTGTCCGTAATTATAATATTTAAGCTAAGTTTGTAACAAAAAACTGTTAAGAAGAATTGACATAGATAAATCTATAGCAATATGGTAAGTGTTTATGCTTGTTTTGCTTACCTTTGATGGTTAAATTCTCCGCATAACCGCTATTTTATTGTCAAACTTATAAAAATGAATGTTGTATTAAGGAATATTAGAGGTTTACTACTCCTTCAATTAGTTAGTTTTGTATTACCTTTAGTTGTTATACCGTATGTGTTTAGGGCAATTGGTCCTATTTATACTGGTAAAATAAATTTTTCACAGTCATACATTAATTATTTTTTATTACTGATTAATTATGGCTTTGATACAACAGGAACCAAACGTATTTCAGTCGTAAAGGATAATCCTGAACAGCTAGTAGATACCTTTAATGAAATTATCTCCACCAAGATTTTCCTGTTTGTTATTAGTACCGTCATATTTCTGGTATGTACCTTGTCTGTTCCTACCCTTCGTTCAGAGTTTGCACTTCATTTTTATTCATTTAGTTTTGTATTGGGTTGTGTATTTTTTCCGACTTGGTTTTTTCATGGTATCCAAGAAATCCAAACTGCGGCACTCATTGCATTATGTTTTAAATTAGCATCTTCTATAGCCATCTTCTTTGTTGTACACGATACACAATCTTTTTTCTGGTTTAATATTCTTACAAGCTTAGGGCAAATACTAGCAGGATTATGGGCATTTTATATTGCCATGAAACGCTACAACCTTACTTTTTACTTTATAAAACTTCAAAGAATTATCGATTTGTTGGTAGAAGAACGCTTCTATTTTGTTTCTACCATCGTTATTAATCTTTATACTACTACCAATGTTTTCTTGATTGGTTTTCTATTAGATGATAGAAGTGTCGGGATTTATTCCGCTGCGGTAAGGTTGATTACAGTCGTCGTAACGGTTTGTATTAATCCTATTTCACAATCTATCTTCCCTGAAATAGCCAATAAGATGAATGCTAACCTTCAGAAAGGGTTGGAACTAGTACAAAACATTATCCCTGTGGTGTTCTTCATTACTATCCTTGGAACAGTCTTTCTTTATCTAGTAGCTCCATATATCGTCTCCTTCATTTTTGGTGAAAAATTCCTTGACTCAATAGGTGTATTTCAATATTTATGCGTTGTCCCGATTTTATCAAGTTTGAGTTTGTTTCAAGCCCAAACCATGTTAAGCTTAAAATTGGATAGGTATATTCTGAATATCACCCTGATTGCTGGTATTGTTAGTGTTGGTATTAACTTGTTGTTAATCAATGTTTTACAATACTATGCTTCCGTAGTAGCCTATATTTCGGTAGAAGCCTTTATCCTCATTTCGGGGTATTTTGTACTGAGAAGCAAAGGACTGACAGTAATTATCTTCGATAATTTTTCGGCAAAATCATTTCGCTACCTTATTGCTAATTTTAACCTTTTCGGCAGAGGTAAACAGTAAAAATATGCTAACTTATTGTAACAAATATTAATGAATAGCTGGGGCATAAAACCTAATAGTAATTCATCAGCGTGATGCTTCTCCATACTACTTTGTATTGCTTTGATTGAATTATAGGTAATATCTGTTCGATAAATTAAAATAATCGTTTAACTTGTCTTATATTTATCCAATTTTATAAGCAATCAATTTAATTATAAGTACGATGAAAAAGATGTCTATTAAGGCTGTTGCCGAAACGTTAAAAATTTCTACTGCAACTGTTTCCTATATCCTTAATGGCAAAGCCAAAGAAAAACGCATTAGTGAAGAACTCACCAAAAGAGTACTAGCGTATGTTGAAGAAAACAATTTTAAGCCCAATCACCTCGCTAAAAGTTTAAGAACAGGCAAAACCAATGTAATTGGATTAATCGTTGAAGATATTGCCGATCCATTCTTTGCCAGTGTCGCGGGAAATATCGAGAATATCGCTTACGAAAACGGTTATAAAATTATCTATAGCAGTACCAAAAACAATCCTACCAAAGCCAAAGAACTAATCAATACTTTTAGAGAAAGAAACGTGGATGGATACATCATCACGCCGACGGAAGGAATAGAAAGCGATATTACTCAACTGATTAATAGTGGTTTACCTGTAGTGCTTTTTGATAGAAATTGTACTGACATTGACGTAAGCTACGTAGGAATGGATAATTTTGATAGTGCTTATAAAGCCGTAAAACACCTGATTGCCCAAAACTATAAAAACATTGCCCTCATCACACTTGATTCTTCGCAGGCACAAATGATAGACCGTTTGTTGGGTTATGAGAAGGCTATTTTTGAAAAACGTATTCCTTCAATCATCAAGAAATTTGACTACTCTTCTGCTAAAATTGAAAACATTACCGAAGAAATAGGGCAGTTTTTAATAGATAATCCCTCAGTGGATGCCATATTTTTTGCAACCAACTACCTAGCCATTAGTGGTATAGAGTTATTAAACCGAAAAAGAATAAAAATTGGGAAAGAAATCGGTATTATGGTATTTGATGATAACGATTTGTTTAGAATACACCAACCTTCTATTTCAGCGATAGCACAACCCATCCAAGAAATGTCTAAGCAATTGATTAATACTTTGTTGGTTCACATGGAGAATTCCGACAAGTATTTATCTAAAGAATACATTTTACCAGCCTCGATTATTTTACGAGATTCTTCTTCTAAACATGAAATTGCTTAACGGATTAAGTAAAATCAAATGTGTTTTTCATTTATGACCTGTTTTTGATAAAATCTTATTAAAAAAAGGACAGAAAATCACTGTAAATAATTAGTTTTTGTGCCTTCAAAACAGATACCCTTCAAAATACGTTTTTTTTCTGTTTATCCTGAATTATCGCGAGTCTTTGAAATATAACAATAGAAATATTTTATGATATATTTTTTTTAAATTAGATT
>NZ_JBWKYN010000037.1:0-35662 GCF_059423785.1 Arcicella sp. GW458-12-2-14-TSB2
GCCTGATTTGATTTAAATTTGTATATAAAAGCAATAAAATGTTATATTAAGTTGTATTTACTAATAATATCAGAACCTACAACCACAATTTACTGTTTAGAAAATTAAGCATATTATACAATCCATCAACAGATGAAAAAGTTATTTTTTAGTTTATTAATATTACTTACTTATTCAGTAGCCACTACTGCACAAAAAGTTAACCCTGCAAAATGGTCTTGGACTTTATCAAAAGCAACTCCAGCAGTAGGCGAAACGGTTGACATCATTTTTTCGGTAGATATTCTAGATGACTGGTATTTATATTCTTCTGATTTTAGTGAAGATTTAGGTCCAACAGTTACTACGATTAAATTAAAAGCAAACGATAGCTATGAAGCAGTAGGAGGTTTAAAGGCCATTAATCCATCCAAGAAATTTGATAAAGAAATCTGGAATGGCGAATATACTTATTTTAAACATAAGGCTACTTTTCGTCAAAGTATAAAGATATTAAAGCCTAAATTCTTAATTGAAGGCTCTTATGATAGTCAATCTTGTTCAGACGCTAGCGGATTGTGTGTTCCTGTAAAAGGCAATTTTTTTTTGACAGGCGCAGAAAAAAAAAACGATAGTTCCATCGAAGAAAAAGCTATAAAAACAGCTACAGAAAGTACAACTTTAACGCCTGTTGTGAAAGACTCGGCGGTGGTTAAGACTGATTCCGTAATCCAAGCAGATACATTAGTAGCTGAAAAAAGCAATAGTTCTGTAGCATCTGAAACACCAACATTACCAGCTGAACAGGAATCATTATTTGCTTTCTTTTGGGTAGCTTTTGGCGCAGGACTTTTGGCTTTATTAACGCCATGTGTGTATCCACTTATTCCGATGACGGTAAGTTTTTTCACTAAACAAAAAGGGGGAAGAAAATTAGCATTCTTATACGGCTTTTCGATTGTAGCGATTTATGTATTATTTGGTACATTGATTGCCGCATTGGCGGGGCCGGGTTTTGCTAACTGGTTGAGTACTCACTGGGCTCCTAATTTGTTATTCTTTGTCATCTTTGTATTTTTTGGTATTTCATTCTTAGGTTGGTTCGAAATCGTTTTACCTTCAAATTTTGTCAATAAAATTGATGCTCAGTCTGATAGAGGTGGCCTGATAGGGGTGTTCTTTATGGCATTCACATTAGTATTGGTTTCATTCTCTTGTACTGGTCCTGTTGCGGGTTCTATTTTAATTGCTTCTGCCCAAGGTGAAATCATCAAACCTATTATTGGAATGTTGGGCTTTTCTTTAGCCTTTGCTATTCCATTTACATTGTTTGCTATTTTCCCACAATGGCTAAAAAACTTGCCAAAGTCGGGTGGCTGGATGAATTCTGTAAAAGTAATTTTAGGCTTTTTAGAATTAGCATTAGCCCTTAAATTCTTAAGTACTGCCGACCAAGTATATCACTGGGGTATTTTAGATAGAGAGGTATATCTGGCTTTATGGATAGTAATCTTCTCATTAATTGGTTTCTATTTATTGGGTAAAATACAGTTACCGCATGATTCGCAAACGGATAAAGTAAGCGTGCCAAAAATGTTGTTGGCAATTTTAGTTTTTGCGTTTGTTGTGTATATGATTCCTGGAATGTTTGGAGCACCGCTTAAAGCATTAGCAGGTTGGTTGCCTCCGCTTACTACACAAGATTTTGTATCGTCGGGTACTTCCGTGAAAACTGAAGGGGATGCTAATTTCCCTAAACCAAAATATGGTGAGTTCCTGACTTTACCGCATGGCTTACAAGGCTTTTTTGATTATGAAGAAGCAGTAGCCTATGCCAAAAAAGTAAATAAACCCATCTTTATAGATTTTACAGGGCACGGTTGTGTAAACTGTAGGAAAATGGAAGAAAATGTTTGGTCAAACCCAGCGGTGTTGAAAAGACTGAAAGAGGACTATGTAGTGGTAGCTTTGTATGTAGATGATAAAACTGAATTACCTAAAGAAAAATGGTACATCTCTAAAGACGATGGTCAAGAAAAAACGTCAATGGGTGACCAAAACCTAGATTTCCAGATTGTAAGATTCAACGGCAATGCACAGCCCTATTATTGCTTGGTAAATCCGAACGAAGACAAAGGTACTTTGGCTCCACCAAAAGCATTTGATTCAAAAATTGAAAACTTTGTGAAATTTTTGGATGAAGGTAAAGCAAAATATGCTTTGAAATAAAGAAGCTGTTTAAACTTTCCCTTTCGGGTTAAACTAAGTCTTTTAGAATAGCTTGTTCCAAAATTTACTCAACGTAGCGATGCTATGCTTCCCAAATTTTGAAAAAATCAATTCAAAAATACAATACTTTCACCTTAGAAACGGAAAATTTAAACAGCTTCATTTTTTCAATCATTACAAAGATGTGTCATTCATGATAAACATAATATGTTTTATGAACGATGTCTTTGATGATACCATCTAATCGGTTGGCTTCGTCGCCTAATTGGGTCAAAAAGAGTTGTTGCTCTTCAGCAGTTATTTGATATTGTTTATCTGTCAGCAAAGTGGAAATCCCCAAAATATTGACAAGCGGACTTCTCACTAAATGAGATTGTTCCCAAGCGATTTCTTTCAGGATGTTCAATTGCTCATTCACCTTGATTTCTGCTTTTTTTCTTTCGTCTATGCTAGTAGCATTAAAGGTTACACCAATGATTTTTGAATGAGAATCATATACAGGAAAGAACCTGATTTTAAACCAAATCTTTTTTCCGTTAAATGTCAACTCTGTTTCGGTGATGGTAATTTCACCATGTAAGGCCTCTCCAAAAGCTTCATGAAAGGATTCGTAAGCACTTGTAGTAATGAAAGGAGTGAAATCTTCGCCAACTTTTAGTTGTTTTTGATGCAAGAGTAAAACATTTTCTTCTGCCGATTTATTAAAATTAAGGACCTTGAGGTCTGGGCTAATAAAAATATTAATATCTGTCGAACTATCTAAAATGGCTAATAATTTACTTTCAGAACTTTCAAGTTCATCAATTGTTTTGAGCAATTGTTTTTCGATAGGTTGATAAACATAAATTACTTCGGCAGCAATAATAAAAATAGAAAGGATGGCTAAAATAATTTCGATAATGACAATAAATCTCAATTTTTTATCTGACTCATCTTCCAGTTTTTTAACCACAGTATCCATTTTTATCAAAAAATCAGCCTGATTTTTATTGATTTTTTGAATAATATTCAAGTCTATCGTAGGTTTTTCATTTAAAATATGATGGATATATTCAATATTTTTAGAAAGCCCGACTAATATTTTTCTGGCATCTCCATTGGTGACTGGATGTACCGATAATGCTTTATTTCCATTCAATAAGGCAAAATGAACTGCTTGCCAATTTTTAAATGTTTCTATCAGTTCATTATAGCCTACTTCTTGATTTAACAATTGAAAATACTCAAGATTTATTTTTTGACTTAGCATCCGTTGTCTACCCGACAGATTAATCATTCTTGACTCTTCATTCTTTTGATTTAACCAATATTGAATAAATAATTGATTAACCGCCAATACTAAAATGGCCATCAATACGCCAAAGACATACTTATTTTTAGGTCTGTATTTCATAGAATATTTGATGAGATTTTTAATGTGCTAGCATAAGCGTTGGCGCTGAGTGTAAATAATGTAAAGATTCATTATAAGGATTTTCCAATATAATAACGGTTTTCTACTATCAATCTTTTTTAAAACCTGAAATAATACTTTTAATACAATATCTAAAATAAATGGCAAAAAACTCACCAGTATTAACTCATTTATTTCAAGTTTATTTTAATCGGTAATTAATGTAAAGCCTTTATTATTTTTGTAAAAGATTGTCATCAATGCAAACTACAATCTTTTTTAAAACAATAGTAACATGAAAAAAATTGGACTGATAGGCGGAATAAGTTGGGTGTCGACGATGGACTATTACAAGTTTTTAAACGAAGGTATTAATGAAAAACTAGGCGGACTTAATTTTGCTGAGTGTATTATTTATTCATTGAATTTTGGAGATGTTCAAGAGAAGACTTGGGAACATTCGTTCGAGCTTTTCCTAAATGCTTGCGAAAGTTTAAAAAGAAGCTGAGTTGATGCAATTGTTCTATGTGCTAACACAGCTCATTTATTTGCGGATGAACTTGCAACGAAAATAGCCTTACCAATCATCCATATTGGCACTGAAACGGCAAAAGAAATAAAACAACAAGGCATCAATAAAGTTGGTTTGTTAGGTACAAAGTTTACTATGGAAATGGATTTTTACCGTAATAAATTAGCACAAAACGGCCTAGAAGTATTAGTACCTAACCTACAAGAAACCAGAGACTATATTCAATTTACCTTAAAGGAGGAATTGGGAAGAGGTATCATAAACCCAATAACAAAGCAAAACTATATTACCATTGCCAACGATTTAATCGCAATGGGAGCAGAAGCAATAATATTGGGCTGTACTGAAATCCCCATGATATTGAGTCAACAAGATTTTGTAGTACCAGTATTTGATACTACAAAAATTCATGTTCAGGCTATTGTTAAATATGCTTTATCTTAAAAATGCGTATTTACTACTCCAAAATCTATACGAAGCTTTAGCATTATATCAATATCGTAAAATGTACGTTTAATCTTGCATTGGCTCTTAGTTCTCCTCCAGATAAATCTTGTATAATTGGTTCCTGATAGTTTATTCCCATTGAAAAGCTTTTGTAATAAGACTCTACTCCTACTGTGCCAAAAGTAGCATAACCGCCTGTTTGTGTATTGACAATTCTGTTCTTTGTATCTAAAGCAGCTTGCTCAAAAGCAAGTCCAGCATTTGGAATAAGGGTAAATCCAGTTTCAAATTTTTGGAAGTAAAGTAAAGCTAGATTAGTATTAAGTCTATTGCCAAACTGGTAATTATCGCTATTTTGAGTATTGATTTTATAAGAAAAATCATAATTCAATCCCCAATTTTTATGACGCATTGTATAGACTAAATTAAGTAGAAAATCTACACTTCCAGTTCCTAATTGAAAATTGGCATTAGCCACCTCTGTATCACTCAGCAAATCATACTTATATTTCCCTGTTGGTAGTTTTGTGCCACCACCAATTAATAAATTATGATTGAAACGACGATTCACAGTGTCGTTCACGGTATTGACAACATAATAATTTGCCAAGATTGTAATGTCTCCTAATCCATTCAAATGAACTTGTTTTCTAGTTTTCTGAATCGTTTGTTGATTGATTAAGTAAGGAACAAAAGCCAGTACTTGTACTTTTTTGAATGGATAAACCCTAGCCCAAAGTTCTGTTTTCCAGAAATCTTCTTGGGCTTTTAGATTTACACTACTTAAATGTGAATCATAGCTTTTATATCCATACCGTAAGCCAATAAAACCTTTATGAGACTGTGGTAAAATACCGAAAAATGAGCCCCCATTTCCACATCCACAGACTTCGCAAGCTAACATGGTAGTTGGGTTGGTAAGCATTATAAAAAATGATAGTATAAAAATCTGAAAAGCTTTCGTCATGATATTATATGTTGATTAAGGAGTAAACCTTTTATCCGTCAGAAATTCTCTGTCGGTAAGTGTTCTTAGAAATGCAATAATTTGTGCTTTCTCTGTAGCTGTTAATGCAATACCTAGTTTACCATTTTGATTGAGAATTGGGTCTATATTTTGGGTAGCAGTTACCGTATTTGTATAATGATTGAGTACTTCATCTAATGTCTGAAAACGTCCATCATGCATATAGGGCTTAGTGGCTTCTACATTTCTAAGACTTGGTACTTTAAACTTATTTTTGTCTTCTTGCAATTCCGTCACTCGCATTCTTCCATCATCAATCACAGGCTCGATAAACGCTTTTTTAACACCATCTACTATTCTATATACTACTTGTTGGCGTTCTGTAGGAGGTAATCCATTATTTCTATAACTACCATCACTGAATAATTCGCCAGCATGACATGAGGAGCATTTTTGTTTGAACAATTCCATTCCTGCCAATTCTGAATCGCTAAATACTACCCCTGCTTCTTTTCTCATGTATTTATCATACTTAGAATTAGCCGAAATCAAAGACAATAAAAATTGAGACAATGCTTTCAAGAATCGTTCAGAAGTGATTTCAGTAGTCCCAAAAGCATTTTTAAACATGTTTGGATATTTATCCGACTTTCTGAGTTTCTCTAATACATTGCTAGTTCTCTCGTCCATTTCAACAGGATTCTCTATAGGCGAAATTGCAAAAAGGTCTAAATCAAATACTCCCCCATCCCAACCAAAAGTCTTTTCCCATGCTAGGTTCTGTAATGATGATGAATTTCTTAATCCAATCTGATTATCAATTCCATGACTTAAATCATGCAAATGATGCGTAAACCCAAAGTCTTGACGGTGGCATTCACCACACGAAATAGTTCCATCTCTGGAAAGGAGTCCATCATAAAACAGGCTTTTCCCTAATTCAAAGCCCTCTTTGGTAACTGGATTACTTTGTATTTTATATACAGGACTTTGAAAATTGCTAGGTTGGTAAAAAAGTTTATCAGGCTCTATTACAACATCTGGTGTTTTTGAACAGGATAAATCTATCACCAATAAGACAATTATACAGGTAGCTAAGAATAGATTCTTCATATCTAATTTATTTATTCTTCTACTCTTCAATAAATATGAAGAGTAGAAGAGCGTTTTTTATTAATTAGCATCATTATGAACATGGTCTACACTAAACATCTTCTTGTAGTTCTCGGCAATAGGAGTAGCCGTTGTGATACTATGTACCATGTTTGTCTCAGCTAGTTTTAATTGAGCGGTACCATTAAATATCTTTAAAACATCTACAAACAAATGTACTTCTGGAGCAATATTACCGCGAACAGTAGCAGCATTAGTAAGTGGCAAAGTAATAGTTCGAAGGTTATTAGCGGTCTTAGAGGTCATTCCACCAAAGCCACCTACATGTAGTTGAAACGGTCTTTTCCCTGTAGCATTAGTAGGTACGACAGAAGATGTTCCTTCAAATTTGAAGAATATATAACCAGAATTCCAAGCCCAATACATACCGTCATCTCCATAAGATGCTGGGTCCAGTACTCCCGTTCTTTGGCTAAGGTCGGATACACTTCTAGTACTATCTACACCAACCATAAAAGATACTTCTGTGTAATTACCAGCAGGAACATCTTTCAATGTTGCTTCCAGACTATTAGCGTCAGACTGCTTTATTAAGAAATAATTATTCGGAAATTTTACTACAGTACCATCTTCTTTCTTAAATGAAACGTTGGAAATAAAGTAATTCAACGTAGTTACGGTAAAGTCTTCACTAACATTATTGATATAAGCACCCGTTGTTAAAACTAAGGCCTTGTCGCCAACCCTATTATCAAAAGATAACGTAATTGAGTTTTTATCATTGGGATTGATTTCATCATCGTCTTTTTTACAAGAGGCTGTCAGTATAATAAAACCCAAGAAAAAAAGTATTGAAAGTAATTTATTAGTTTTCATATAGCATGTTTTAACATAGGCTGTATCGTAGCCTATTTAATATTTTGATTAATAAGAAATATTATTTTTATACGAATACACAAACGATTTATAGGATGTCATCAGCCTATACTCATTGTATGCGTACATATTTGGTTAGCCATAAATAGAAGATAGCGGAAAGTATAAAACGCTACAAACATTCAAGGCACAAGAAATTGAAGATATTATGATTGAGGGGGGCGAAAAATGCCATTAAGCATTCCTGCTAGCGGATTCGCTAAAAAATTGAATTTAGGTAAACATTGAAGAAAATCAACAAAACTGAAATCATTAAATATAAAATAATTAGAAGAACAAAATAGCTGAATTTCAGGCATTTTCTCTAGCTTTTCTGTAGTTTGCTTTTGTTCTTTTTCTTCAGCTGCTTTTAGCTTTTTGGCTAAATAACATTTACCATCGCAATGCAAAGAAGGTCTGTTTTTATTAACACAAAGTACTTTAGCAATATACGCCTTATTGGCTTGATAATACATCACAATCCCCATACGGTTAAATATGGGCATATTTAGTATGATTAATAGAAAATATATTGTGAACTGTTTTAACATATTACAAAGTTACTCTTGTATTTTTTCCAATACTAATACTAAAACGAAAATATCAAAATGATATTTGTTATTTGCTTAGAAATAATACCATCAATCAACACCTATTTCACGTTTGAAGACTACCTTTACTAGGTAGTCCCAGTTTGTGATATTCTAATGATTTAGATTTTACCTTAAATATTTACCATTACGTATATCAAACAACCTAAATTGTAATAATAGAAGTACCAATATATTATAACTATAAGCCTATTTTTGTATTAATCAGGTTAACCCTATCTATTTATAAAATGAAACATCTATTCTATCTATCCATTATATTACTACTTTTCTCTTGTGCAGAAAAAGATATATTTAACACCACTAAATTGGGTGTAGATATTGAAGTTAAACAAGAATACAATTATGTCATTGTCTTAAGCAGACTACATAATGCAGTTAAATATGATTTAGATTATGGAGATGGCACAAAAGTAATGGTTGATTCAACATCTACTGGAGTAATGATACTTGATAATGGAAGGTATTATTATAAAAAGGATGGGAATTATACTATTACTTTAACTGGGTATGATAAAAATGGAAAATCAAAAACAGTTAGTAAACAAATTGCAATAAATTATGTAACCCAAAACACCCCCATAGCTGATTTCTCTATCGAATTATTAGATGATGGGGTTGTAAAAATGAAAAATTTATCAAAAAACTATTCTTCTCTTGAGATTGGTACAAGTGTCGGAAATTGGGGATATAATACAAATGTGGAAAATCCTACATTTATATTCGACATGAATGGTAAATATACTATCCAGTTGAGTGCAAATGGTGCTTTTTTTGATCACAAAGCAGTAGAAATAGACATAAAAAATACCCCAAATAGAGAACTAGGATATTTTAAGGGTGAATGGCTAGGCAAGCAAATTGATGTTTCAGAAAGTTTTGATCACCAAACAGTTACTGAATATATGGATATTGCAGGCGCCAATAAATACCTTTTATTAAAAAACACGACTAGCTTCAATTCTAATTCTATCGAATTAATAAATTTTAAAGTTAAATCGGATAGTCTGAAGACTAATGAAATGAAGTATGAACAAATTAAATCAAAATTTAAGCTTGGTATTCAAAATAGTGACGATTGGGCCGTGAGTTTGTACATTCTTCCTCTTGTAAGTTCAAAAAAGAAAAGCATTGAAATTTTAGCAATAAAAGAAGTACCCCAACGTAAAATCGTTCCCGAAATGTATGACAAAGCATTTTGGATAACCTATAAAATAAATGCAGATTTTGAAAGTTATGGGAAAATTGATGGGATACTAAAAGTCAGGTATTTAATTTATTAAGTTTAGTATATTACTAATAGTCGTAGAACATTTTGATATATTCTACGACTATTTCTGTTTCTTACTTCACCTTTAAAAACAAAGCAAAGCCAAATAAACTCACTACCAAAACACCTAATGCTGAAAGGATAGTAACGATGTCGCGGATGTCTTTTCCTGCCCAATCCATAAACAAAAATTTGTGTAATACACCAAATGAAAGTCCTTCTCTTCGGTCAGAATCAACAATGCTTGCGGCTAATCTGCTGGTGGCTGGTTCAACATAATAGGTTAAATGATTGTCTGTCGCCAACGCTAATTTCACTACTGGCAAACGTTTGTTTACAAAGCCATATTCCTTATCAAATTTGGTTAAGAATCCTGTTGAAGCAATCGCTGGTAATGCTTCGTCCTCGCCTTCATCTGTTGTACTTGCGGTTAAATCACAACAAGTAGGGTCGCCACCAGATTTTCCTTGCTCAATAAAATGTGCTACCAATGCTTTGGCATGCAACATCATTCCGTCGGGTAAAAGACTGGCCGTTTGTACGTCGTAATAAGCTATATTTGATTTTGCATCAGGCTTTTTGCTTTCGCCCATTTTCTCTGCTTTGTCTTGTTGTTCTTTTTTCCAAGCTCCTTTTTCTTCCGACTTTATAAATACTTGATAATACAGTTTGTCATCAATTTTGGCTAAAGAAAGGTTTGCAACCTTTGTCCATTCTAGTGGTAAAGCCAAAGAAGCCGTTTGTAAATCCGTAGTTTTGATGGCTGGTTGATAGAAGTACTTGATGCGTTCGTCTGGTGTTAATTTTTTAGTAGCATGATAAGCCCCAGAAAAAGCAAAAGTGAAAGTGACAAAAGCTACCCACAGGCCAATCTGGCGATGATATTTTCTCAAGATTCCTACTTTATCGTTAGCATTTCGTGGCTTTTTGAATTTCCCCCACATAAAGCCATAAATCACTAAACCACTCAACATTGAAATAATGATGATTGATAAAAATCCTATCATTATCGAAATCCTGAGTGTATTATTTGTGATTTTCATCAAGAAATCCCAATTATGAAAAGTTCTAAAAACCCATAAAAACGCTTTTCTACGGTTTTCGTTGAAGTTTGCTAACCGATTTTGCTCAGTTTCAATATAAATATCCATACCATCGGCACGTTCAAATGATACTTTCCAAACAGGTAATAAACGATTGACATACGCATATTCATCATCAAAATCTGTGATTTCTTCAATATTTTTAACCTTCGACTGGTAGTCTTCAGTAAAGTAGCGTGCTAAAAATTCTGCATACTTTTT
This sequence comes from Arcicella sp. GW458-12-2-14-TSB2, assembly GCF_059423785.1. Taxonomy (NCBI): domain Bacteria; kingdom Pseudomonadati; phylum Bacteroidota; class Cytophagia; order Cytophagales; family Flectobacillaceae; genus Arcicella; species Arcicella sp. GW458-12-2-14-TSB2. The sequence goes on from NZ_JBWKYN010000037.1 coordinate 10,761, forward strand.
ATCACCATTTTCAAGTATCTGAGCAGTCGTAGCATTGAAATATGCTAGTCGATTACTCACTCTTTTTACTTGATAATATGTCTGATTATTGAAACTAACAATACGGAAATTTCTAAATTCAGTGATGTTATTTTTCTTCAATACTTCTTGTAAAGACAGTTTTATTTGTGCTTGATTTACTGCTTCTGGCTTAACATATTCATGTGCCAATTTTACTTTAAACCAATGCGACATAAAAGGGTGCATCATGCCTGAGATACACCAAAAAATTACTGGAATCATCGTGACCAAGCCGATAATTCTGTGCCAACGATAGATGTTTCGTTTGATATTTTTCTTTAAGCCTCCGAAGGATGATTCTTTTTGAACCTCCTCATCAGCTATTTCACCAATATTTTTTGTCATGTCTATTTTTTTTTAGTGAGTTTATTAATTGTGAGTGAGTGAGTTGTGAGTGAGTTAGTAAATATATTAATGATTGCATTTCATATAATCACTCATTCACTAAATCACAAACCACTCAATAACTGACTCACAACTCACTCATTCACAACTATTTCCCCGTAAAATTGTATTGCAAGCCAATCACCACAGTACGTGGAGCGGCGGGCGTATAGGTAGTTCTGTCAGTAGCATTGTTACCTCTAGAAGCCTGATTGGCGTATAACTCATCCGTCAAGTTCATGATGTTGGTAAATACCTCAATGCCTTTGAAATTGTACCCAGCACGGAAATTCAACACGCTTACACCCGAAAGACCGAAAGCAGTTTTGTCGTTATACATAACCGTATTGGTTTGATTTTGGTAATACGATGACAAACGTTGCCATTCGATAGCAGTACGTAAACCCTTTGCCCATTTTGGTTTATAAGTAATTTCAGAATTGGCAATAAACGAAGGAGCAGAAGGCATATCTTTACCGTTTACATCTTTCACTAAATCCGAAGATTTCGTACTTAAAGTAAATTCAATAAAACGGTGAACGGCATTTGTTCCTCCAAAACGGATAAACCATTCTGAACTAGGTTTATATGTAATGCCGTACTCTATCCCTTTGTGCAAAGTTTTTCCAGCAGACTGATAATCTGTAGAATTGTCGGGCTGACGAATACTTAATAATTCATTCTTACCATTCATTTCATAATAGGCAACGTCGATATAAATCTTGTTATCCAAGAACGACGCCCATCCTCCTACTTCTTTGTTGTCGAAATAGGCAGGCGTTAAATTATAATAAAATGGATTGGCACTACCAGTAGGGGTTTTACGGAAAACGGCTGTTAAGCCTGGAGGCGAGAAGCCTTGTGAGTAATTAGCATAAATACCTTTTCCATTGCCTAAATCATACGTTGCCCCGATTTTTGGGGTTACTTGGCTGTACTCTTTTGTGCCTGTTGCATTGTTATCTAAATAATTCAAATAGTCGAACGACATACGGTCGTAACGAAGTCCTAAGGATAATCTTAGTTTTTGAATAGGTTCAAAATCAAACTGCGAGAACAAACCAGTATTAAATATTTTTGCATCGTATTTAGCTACAAAAACATCTGGGTTTTCTTTCACCAAAGTATATTTCTCTACCGATTTTCCATCAGCACGTAATTTAGCTGTAAGGTCGATTGTATAAGAACGGTAGGGGTTCGTTGAATAATCGTAAGTACCCCCCACTAACAAACGAGCCTTCAAGAAATCGAATTTCTGTGAATGCTGAGCCAAAACGCCATAAGATGTAAATGAATTATCATTAATTTCGCCTTTGGCTGTGGTTGCTCCTGTTGTCCATCTAATAGAGTAACTTGGATTCTGTCCGACTGAATTATTACGATAGTATGGTGTAACAGTAGTTTCTGCATTAGCATTCCAAGTGTGTTCTAAAGAAATTTTAGCACGGGTAGCCAATACTTTTCTGTAGGTAAAATCGGCAGTAGAAGAATACTCTCTTTTATAAAATGCGATAGAGTCTACACTACCCCCTGTTTGGGAATAATAATCATTATAAGCCAACGTGCTGACAAAGCGAGTTTTGTCAGAAATTTTATACTCTGCTCTTGCATTAAATGAAGTTTTATCAAAATCACTACTAGACTGCCAAGAATTCACTTGTTTGGCTACGTATCCACCTAAGTATAAACCAAATTTCCCGACTGTCGCTCCTGCACCATATTGTATTCTCTTGTAGCCGTAATTATCAAACTGGATACCTACACGAGCGGTAGGCACAGCAGTTGGGCGTTGTGTAATAAAATTAATCGCTCCACCTACCGCCTCTGGCCCATATAAAGACGATGCTGGTCCTTTTACTACTTCTACCGAAGAAACAGAAAACACGTTCATTTCAATAATGGCATTATGGTTAAAAACCCCCATTGGTCTAATCGGTACGCCGTCTTCTAAATATAAAAAGTAAGCAGAAGTTCCCATTGGCTGACGAATACCCATGCCATGTTGTTCATTATTATAGTTCATCATCACTACGCCCGGCGTCTTGTTGATGATTTCGTACATACTAGTAGGTTTGGCATCGTTTATTAATGTTGATGATAATTTAGAAATCGCTACTGGAGCTTGAGTTCTTAAACTAGCCTCACGATTAGCTGTTACTACTACTTGTTGGAGGTTTTCTACAGAAGGTTCTAACGAAATAGATAATACCTTTTCGGTGCTATAATCCACTTCCAACGTTTGAAAACCAATGCTCGAAACACTAATTTTATTGATGTGCTCGGTAACATTAAAGGAGAATTCACCATTAATATTGGTAGTAGTTCCTGCATGAGTACCTAGTGCTTTTACAGAAGCACCAACTACGGGCTCTTTGGTGGAATTGTCAAAAATTTTACCTTTTATAATGTTTTGGGCAAGGGTTGAAGATATCGTCAATAAAATGACGATAATAAGATTGAATATGTTTTTCATCTTTAATTTTTATAGTATAGTTGGCTTTTAAGGTATTGTTTCTCCATGCTAAAGTCATGGAGAAAAGGTTCTCGTAATAGAGTACGAGAAAATCAATACGATTGACGCAAGCAATCATACAAAAAAGCTAACAGTTGTATTTGGAATACATTACAGTGATAGTACTTGAAAGAAAATGGAATTTTGTTCGTTATTTATTTTCAAGGCAAAAGAATTACTGTGAAGACAATACACTTCTCCTCAAAAATTAAAACGAAACAATAAAACTGATTAGACTATCGGAGGATGAAAAAGAGAAGAACTAACGCTTACTGAGTTTTCAGTAAGAAAAGTGTAAATAGATTTTGTAGGAGGATTTACAAAAGCCCAATCTAAAGTAAAAAGTGGCTCCGCATCAAACACTTCTTCCAAGATTTTCTTGATAGACTGTCCTTGTTTTTGTGTTTCTTTGGTAGCATTGTCTTCTGCCACTTTCTGAAGTTTCTTGGCCAAATAGCAATGCCCATTACAATTCAGTTGTGGTTTTAAACGGTTTTCACAAAGGTTCTGGATGATGTAATCTTTCCTTAATTCAAAATCCAAATACACTACAGGTACGAGCAGCGTTTTTACGCTAATCAATACCAACAGCAACAACGCTATGTAGTTTTTGGTGTTCATGGATTTAAAATTTCATGCAATTTACAACCAGAATCAATAGGTTGTACCTCGATATGATTTTAAATGAAATTCAATTTAAAATATTTACTTTTGTGAATATCTAACCACAAAGGTAAATAATCATCAACATGTCAGACTTTCAAACATTTTTCAAACTTGGTTTTCAACACATTACAGACATCAACGGTTACGACCATATTTTGTTTGTAATAGCACTTTGTGCTATTTTTCGACTGAAGGATTTAAAAAAAGTGGCCTTTCTAATAACGGCTTTCACCATTGGGCACTCGCTTACCTTAGCCTTGGCTACCCTTCAACTGATTACTTATAGTACCGATTTGATTGAATTTTTAATTCCTGTCAGTATTTTTCTTACTTGTTTTATCAATTTATTTCATAAATCTGCTGAACGTCCTTCACAAATAGAAAAATCATCTGTACTGCGTTATCCGATGGCGATGCTGTTTGGTTTAATACATGGAATGGGCTTTTCAAATTACCTGAGGAGCTTATTAGGAAAAGAAGAAAGTATCTGGCAACCACTATTATCTTTTAATTTGGGCTTAGAAATCGGGCAACTATTGATTGTATTGCTTTCGTTAATCGTTAGCTCTTTGTTATTAGATATTTTTAGGGTAAAAAAACACGATTGGAACCTCATTCTATCAAGTTTGGTAGCTGGGATAGCGTTAACATTGATATTGAGTACTGAATTTTTGAAAGCTCATTAATAATTACTTTTTCAGGATACTCAATGCCGTACTTTGTGCTTTCATAGCCCAAAGTTGATGCATTTTCCCTGAGAAGTGTAAGCCATCACTGGCAAACATCGAAGCGTCAGTATTTTGTCTGCTGATACTGGTAATATCAATAAAAGCTACTCCTACTTTTTTACATTCCTCCTCTGCTACACTATTAAAAGCATCAATTTCTTTAGCTATTTTACCCCTGTCGGCATTTTGTCCAGCGGGCGAAACACCCCAGTCAGGAATTGAAAGCACCATTACTTTTTGATAATCATTCTTAGCAAAATTGGCACTAATTTTCAACAATTCACGAAATTCAGTACGGTATTGTTCCAAACTTAGTCCACGATATTGGTTATTTACGCCAATTAATAACGAAACCATATCGTATTGTTGCGTAAGGTTTCTTCTGGTAATACCCTGCATTAGCTCTTGGGTAGTCCATCCAGTTTGGGCAATAATATCGTGTGGAGTAATTTGATATTGAGTAGACAATAGATTATTTAAAAGCACTGACCAGCGGTCTTTTTCGGGAACGCTTTGTCCGATAGTGTATGAATCACCTAACGCTAGAAAAGATTTATTGATAGTAGGTACATCCACAATTGGTTGACCACCTGATGTTGGATTCTGAGGAACATACATTTTTTCTTCTGTTGAACTACAAGCCAGCAGTAAAAACACACAAAAGGCTATATACTTTAGCTTATTCATCTGATAATGCTTTATAACTTGATAAATGTATTATGAAGTATTTTGTTTTAACACTTACGTAAATACTTGTGGGAAAGGATTGATAAGTCAAATTTTATCCACTCTTTATTGAATATAGAATATTCTTAGCATCTTGCCGTTTCTAGAAAAACAACACTCAAACGCTTGAATTATGAAATATTACTTGTTATTCTTTACCATCATCTATACTTTCTCTTCTTTAGCACAAAAATCTAATAATGACCCTAATCTTGTCTGCTGGTCACAAAAAAGGCGATTAACTATCGATGATTTTCAAATAAAAATAGCCAACAGTACTAATTCATTTTCTTCAGCTCAATTTAGTTATGATTATAAAATAAGTACTTTTCTGAGCTTGTCAAGAGATTACAAAAGGCAAATTACCAACTGTTTCATCAAGAATGCCTCTTGGATAGATACTACTCACAACAGTGAAATCTCTGTGCGATACCAACAAACATTGTTTGATTTAAGTGAAATCTATATCAGGCAATTCCGTAAGTTTGTTTATGATAACAGAAAGGCATTGGTATTAGGAAAAATAAAAATTGATGACATCAATGCCCAAATTATGAACGACCTAGCCAAAAGAAAAGTAGAATACGGACTCGATACTAGTTATGGTACCATTCCTGATAAGCAAAGGAATTGGGAAATAAAGATTTTTAAAGAAATAGAAGGCCTCAAAGAATTTTCAGCAGAATAATGGTAAGTAGTGATTAGTAAATAGTGATTGGTGAACTGTCTGCCGTCGCGGTAGCATTTCAAATCATTAGTTATCAACTGTTTAGAACATATGAAAACGTTACTTAAATAGTATTGATTACTTATATGAATATGTATCCTAATCTTGTAAACCATATTTTAAAATACGTTTCACTCAACGAAGAAGAAATTCAGATACTACTGAAATACATTAAACCTTTGTCTGTTAGAAAGAAAGTGAATTTATTGACAGAAGGACAAATTTGCAAATCGCTATATTTTGTTGAAAAAGGTTGTATGCGCTTGTTTTTTGTAGATGACAAGGGTGTCGAGCAGATTACTCAATTTGCGATTGAAAATTGGTGGATGACCGACTTCACAAGTTTCAATACTCAAAGTCCTTCGCAATTTTATATTCAGCCAGTCGAAAATTCAGTCCTTTATGTTGTTGAACATCATTTGCGAGAACAACTTTTTCAAGAGCTTCCTCAATTAGAAAGGTATTTTAGGTTGATTATTGAAAAAGCTTATTCAGCATCACAGGTTAGATTTAAGTATCTCTATACTTTTTCTAAAGTAGAAAGCTTCCATCATTTCAGTACCCTTTTCCCAGAATTTATTCAACGTATTCCGCAATATATGCTAGCATCTTACCTTGGCTTTACGCCTGAATACCTGAGTGAAATACGAAAAAACAGGTTGTAAATGTTTTTCTTAAACCAGTTTATCTTTTTTCGGTTTGGGCTTGAATAGCTTTGTTCCATATTTAAAACAACACAAAAATGGACAATAGAATCAATATTTTACAAACTGAACCTGAGGCTTATAAAGCATTATTAGGGATAGACAAGTATTTGCAAAGCACCAGATTAACGAATACACACAAAGAGTTGATTAAAATCAGGGCTTCGCAAATCAATGGCTGTGCTTTCTGTATTAATATGCATACCAAAGATGCCCGAAAATATGGTGAAACAGAACAGCGTATTTATTTACTAAATGCTTGGAAAGAAACTACGTTATTTACCGAAGAAGAAAAAGCAATCCTTGCCCTGACAGAAGAAATAACATTGATTAGCCAGTCGGGCGTTTCGGATGCTACTTATCAAAAAGCTAAAGAATTGTTTGATGAAAATTATCTATCAAATATCATTGTGGCAATTATAGGCATTAATGCTTGGAATAGAGTTGCAGTAACTACCAGACTGCAACCTGCTTAGGATTAAGAGAAAATTAGGTAAAACAAAAATTCCCAAGACTTATTAAGTCTTGGGAATTTTTGTATTTATCTATACAAAGCTAATAGCTGTTTTAAGAGCATTTCAATAGTATCTAAGGGTAAATCTTCATTTGGGTCTAACAGCATGATTTTCATTCTAGACCGTTTTTCAATCATAAGGGCTGGATGTTCTATACTTTTGCCTTCTACAAAACCAATGTAAGGTTGTTTGTATTTTTTATGAATCCAGAGATAACAAAACATTTTCCCTTTATAGCAGAAAAAAGGCATCCCATATTTTATCGTATTGGTAATCTCAGGGTCTTGCGAACAAATAATCTTTTGTAATGCAAGGAAACACGATTTTATAGGTTCAGCCTGTTGAAGATAAAATGCATCAACGGTTTTGATTGAATCATTCATTTTTGTGACACTACAGTGAAAGAGATTGCATTGTAATGGATAGAGAAATATTTTAATCTCAGCTAAAAACTAGCAAGGCTTTTAACTATTTAAATTCTTGCTCAAAACTATCATCCCATTTAAAAGCATTTAGAATCCATCCATTAACGTTTCTAAAATAGGTAAACTTTAATCGTATCGCTGAATGTTCAAATTTTAAGATATAGGTTTCTCTTAATGCAAAATCTTTAATTGTTTCTTCATTTACCTTTACTATTTCTCCAGATTTTCCAAATCTATCTTCTAAGATATTTATATACTTTATCGTTTTTTCTTCTAATGCAATTAATTCATTATCAGGTGCAGGCCAGTAATTCGTTATTTCATCAAAAAAAGCTGGTATTTTATTTTCTTGAAAATATCCAGTAGCCTTTTTGGTTAGATTTCGCACTTCATCTGTATTTTTCAAATACTTAGTCTGAGCATTTGAAATAAAAAAACTACATAGTAAAATCGTGGTCAGGAATAATTTAGCTCTCATTAATTAAGGTTGTTTTTTTATTAAAAGATTTTAAAATTTTAATAGTGTCATTTATGTAAAATTCTAGCTCTCATACTACTCAATAACAGTCAGTTTTTCAAATAGATTTTTAAAGATAGCTAAAGACTCCTCATGTATATCTTCGCAAGTATCAAGCATAAAAGAATAAAATATTCTTCCCTTAAATCTATCATTACTTTCTGGTGAACTATAATAGTTATTTTTGCCAGCTTCGCCATTGTTGGGTATAACACTTGGTTTTTCTAACAATAGTCCAGGATATTCGGGTTCTTTACTTTCCAACCCTAATGTATAAACATGAGCCCCACCTCGGTTGGAATATAACTTAGGGTTTCGTTCTTCATAAGCTATTAAATTATCGTATTTATCCGAGAATGATATTTGCTTTACATTAGCCTTCTTATTGGTAAGTAATAGAGTACTAATAAAATTTTCTAGCTTCTCATTCTCATTTGCCACCTTCATAATAATGGCTATGGTATATCCAACTTTTTTGCCTTTCTTATTAACAATGTCTGGTGGAATCATTATAAATGCACATTGACCTTTATCATAATTTGTTAAGTTTATCACCCATTTAGTATCAACTAATACACTTATTCCCATCGCACGAGAAGTAAAAGTCATTAACTCACCCTTTGTAGCCTCCCAAATATCCTTATCGGTATAGGTCTTATCTTTATCTAATACTTTGATTTTTTTCCTAATAATCTGCCCCAACATCGTTTCAAAATATCCCTCTTTTCCAGTGATAGCTTTTACCTTATCCATCGCAAAAATTGAATGGGAGGGCATATTAGCCATTGTTGTTGTTAAGGCAAATTCTTCCCAAAAAGCAGCTGGCTGTTGTTCTTTAGGTAGCAGTTCTTGCCCTTTATAGAAATTATCAATTGCTAAATCTGTATTATCAGATTGTGCATAATGATACCCCAAAAACCAATAGCCACGAAAACTCTTTGGATGCTGTTCAATGGCTAGATTATAATTTATAACTGCTAATTGATGACTAGCAGAATCTTCTAGATTATAAAGGAAATGAGCAATTTCACCCAATAAAAGGTATAAATCCTCATTCTTTGTACTTATCGCAGAGAAGGTTTTATAATGTTCTTGAAGCGTATTAATAACTTCTTTTTTAGGCTTGTTATGTTTCCATTCAGGACTCCATTGTTCATAAAATGGCAAACCAACTTTAAGGCTGTTAAAAGCATTTACACATTTACTTTCATTACTAATTTTTTGAAGGTCTATGTATTCTAAATTAGCAAAAGTGCTAAAGTTAAAAAAGACTAAGAGTGATAGAACAAATACTTTTTTCATGGTTTAATTAATGGTTCAAATGTTTATAGAATTATTTAAATAATTTTACTAATATCACAAAAGCAACCTAGCTATTTTCTAAATTAATTCAAAACTTTAAAGCCTTCTTTTTTTATTTTAGTGTTAGTTTTAAGTCCGTTATTTTAATCAATTTTTCTAAAACTTTCATAGTATCTATTTATTAAAACCAAATCATCAAACCTTGGAAAAGCCATTAGTTGATAAAAAATATTTACTGGAAAAGTTCCCCGGGAAAGGTGGGTGGACATATACTGTGATTGCAGAAATTCCACCTGATAAAAAAGCTTATTTTGGATGGGTAAAAGTTAAAGGCACTATTGATGATTTTGAAATAAAAAGCTACAATTTGATGCCGATGAAAGATGGGAAATTTTTTTTGCCTGTAAGGGCTGAAATCAGGAAAAAAATAGGTAAACAAGAAGGCGACTGGATTCATGTTACGCTCTTTGCTGATAATGACCCTATTGATGTTCCTAAAGATTTATTACTCTGTTTAGAAGATGAACCCGAAGCACTCAAGAATTTCCTTTCATTTTCTGAAAGCGAACAACAAGGCTATATCGATTGGATTTATGCTGCTAAAAAAGAAGAGACGAAGGTAGAACGTATAGCCGAGACAGTAAATAAAGCATTAAAAAATTTGAAATTGCGGGATTAAATGTCTTAAAAATTGTTATCAATCAAATGATAACTTATCTAAGAACATATTCAATCAATGAAAATTAAAAAAAGAATTTTAGGCATTTCTGGCAGTACTCGTATTAATTCTTCTAATCATAAATTACTACATGCTATTGCTACGATATTTACAGACCAAATTGAGCTGAGTGTATTTGATGGTATCGAAAAAATTCCACATTTCAATCCTGATATTAAGGATGCACACATTGATAATCAAGTTACCATTTTCAGAGAGCTAATCAGCCAAGCAGATGGGGTAATTATTTGTACGCCTGAATATGCTCATGGTATTCCCGGCACCTTAAAAAATGCGATTGACTGGACGGTAGGTTCGGGGGAATTTTCAGGAAAACCAACGCTTTTAATTACTGCCTCCACTGACGGGACGTCTGGTCATAAGGCACTTTTGGAAGTACTTAAAGTCATTGAAGCCAAAAAAATAGACCAATTACAATTGCTAGTACAATATATCAGGTCAAAGATTAACCAAGACGGAGAGATAATTGATAAAGATACTTTATCGGCTATAACAAGATTGGGACAGCAATTAATTATAACAATTGATGAGACAAATGAGGGCAAAGAGTAAACATAAAAATCTTTAAACGACCTTCGCAGAAGGACATTTAAAGATTTTTAGACTGATTTTCTGTATTTATATTTAAAAAACAGAATCACTAATGATAACATCAACGTGATAGCGTTGGCAGCAATTACAGGAACAGCATTTGCACTTATTCCATATACTAGCCAGAATGTTACGCCTAAAGTAAACAAAAGAAACATCGCTAAGGATATATCTTTGGCAGATTTCGTTTTATAAATCTGTATTACTTGTGGCACAAAAGCGATGGTAGTTAAGATACCAGCTAGATAACCTAAAGTTTCCATATTTGTATTGATTATATTTTACTTCTACAACACAAATATAACGGAATTATTATATATTTTGTTCATATACCGTATATTTTATTAGAATAGTACAATATTTCATATTTAAAATTTAGTATTTATATCACTTAACAATGGCTATTTAATAGCCGAGGTTCTAAGGTAGTTTTTATAAGGGTAAAATGTATTTTATCATGGGTTTACGCACGAAAACATTAAATAGCGTTATTCCTAAAACAGCACAGCTAATACCCGCCAATACATCTATGACGTAATGGTGATTTGAATAGACTGCCGAGCCCCAAATACCTAAACAAAACACTACGAAGAAAATAATGAATTTGCCCATCTTTTTCTGAATCGCAAAATACAATACTATCAAAGGATAAGCTGAATGTAATGAGGGCATCGCTGCAAAAACATTGGCATTTTTTTCATAAATACCTTTAAAAATAGGACTACCTACTAACGCATCAAAATACTTTAAGTTACCTACGTTACCCATAATATTGAAGTGTTGGGTAAAGCCATATTCGGCAACATACCAAGGCGGAGCGGCTGGGTAAATATAATAAACACAAAAGCCAATCAGGTTAACAAACAGAAAACAATAGGCAAAACTATACATGATGGTTTTGTCTTTTAAAAAGACATAAATACCAAACAACAATGGCACAGGTACCCAATTGATGTAAAATAGCCCCGATAGTAAATCTAAAAAAGTAGTATGGTATTTAGTAAAATACTCGTTGAGCGTTATTCTAACACCATTATCATTTACCCCAAACAAAAACTTTTCAAGAAGATAGGGCTGTTGAATATGGATAGGATTAATCGTGTAATTGGGAATTATCCTGAGGGAATCATACACTACCCAAAATATTACAAAGGGAAACATAGCTTTCATAAAGCTACGGGTAATACTATTGCAATAGAATAAAAAAAGTAGTAAAAAGTAAAGAACGGAATGTTCTGGACGATAGGCGATTACTTGACCAAACCAGATAAAATAACCAACACTAATTAATAACGTGAGTATAATATTCTTCTGAGTAAACCTTAAAAAACTTTTACTCTCGTCAAGTGCCCAAAAATCAAGGCTTAATTTTTTCATAAATATCTTCTCCAGTAGTCATGTCTTTTCCAAAAACTTCAACGTAAAGTACTTTTGGTCGAAGATTACTCCCTTCTGTTTTCACAAAAACATGATCTAACCTAGCTAGTTTGTGGTTAATTTCTAATTGTGCACAAGGCTTTCTATTCTTGTCGAATCCTACTTTCAGTTTTCTTTTTTTATAAGAAACTACCCAAGCGTCAAAATCATTTTCTCGGGTAGTTTCTTTAGCACTAATTCCATAAGCTAGAAAATTCTGTATCCAAGTAAGCTCCTTTTTTTGCCCTTGCTCCTGATAACGTATCCAATATACGCTGATAGGATTTTCTTTATCAAAATCTCCATTCGGCAATAAATTAGCATCATAAACAATGGTGTTTATATTAGCACTTCGTTGGATGTAGAATAACCTAACAGGCGAATCTGGCACTTTAGGATAATTAATGGGTGAAAAACTTGTTATTAAAGTAAGGATTATACTAGCTATTAAAAGCCTTTGTAATTGTTTATTTTTCATTTTCAGCCAAAGACTTTTTGGTATGTTCAATTCTTTGTAGGGCTGTATAATTTGACAATACTGCCACAATTGACATCGGAATTGTAAAAATTGAGATGGTTTCAAACCAAGGAATATTAGGTTCTAAGCCTTGAATTTTAAAATCATTTCCTATGATGGGTGCTAAAATACCACAAAGCAAAGCAGAGCCACCAATAATAACAATTCTTTCAGGGCGTTGCATCCAGCCAATATCACACTTCACGCCTAGCCCTTCGGCTCTTGAACGTGTATAGCTTACCATCGACGAGCCAATCAATGCTAAAAAAGCAAAGAATGAACTGAATAAATAATGATGAGAAATCAGGTAATAACAAATGCCTAAAAACATGAACATTTCGCTATATCTGTCTAATACAGAATCGTAGAAAGCACCAAATTTACTAGACATATTGCCTACACGTGCCAGCCTTCCATCAATCATATCAAACACCCCAGCAAACAAAATCATTGCTCCGCCCCAACCTATATAACTAAAGTCTCCCCTAAATGTAGCCTCAGCAGCATAGATAAAAATACCTGCGGCTAACACATTAAGGATTAGTCCAATCGTTGTAATGACGTTTGGCGTTATTTTTAGCACAATTAATAATTTAATAAAGGGATTGATAATTTGATAAATTACTTGTTGTCCCACAGATTTTAATGTATACATAGCTTTAAGAGATTATTTGGAGTATTAAAAATCAAATTTAAATCTACCACGAATTCCGTATTCAGATACATTAGGATGATCCAAATACGAAAGTCGTTTTACCAAGTCTATCCTAAATACTTTAAAAATATTAGATACACCAACGCTAGCTTCCATATAAGGCCCGTTTGCTAATGAGTTAGTTAAGACTGTACCATCAGCCGCTTCTGGGAAACGATACAAACTTAAATTGTTCTCAGGCAAATTTTTAGCACTTATTCCTCCCCAAAGCCCCTTGAAAGTAATCACTTCTCTAAGCTTTAGTTTTTTAATAAGAGGTAATTTATTAAAAATAAATCCATTGAAATAATGGTCTACAAATAGAGCCGCATATTTATCTGAGGCAAACTCTAAGAAGTTCATCAAGTTATATGACTCTAACTGATATGAATAAGATTGGTTAGCACGGTGAATTATCAATAACGGATAAGGCACTGTTCCAAAAATCTTTCCTCCTTCAGCCGTAATATCGGTATAACCAATGGGCGATATAAAGAAACGCTTGTTGGCTCTGAAAGTAAGGTTATGATAATTATAATCTCCTTTCAAGAAATTGGCAATGCCTAAACTATAGCGTAATTGGAAAATCGGATACTTGTTGATAATCGGAATTCTATAGTTTTTACCTTGATAGAATTGCTCATTCGGAGCAAACTTTAAGTTGACCGATACTTCAGAACTTGTTAAATCCTTTTCATTATAAGGCTTAACATCAGGTGAAGGATTAGCACTGGCATATCTTTCAAATGTCAATGAACCTGCTGCTTCTTGCGTAAGATTTTTATACCCTAATTCGTAACTAATGCCACTTCTTGACTCATGACGATAGTCTAAACGGAAAATTTTGTTGTATGTCATCTTATCGTTTATCCCTCTTTTGAAAGATAACAAAACGTTATCTTCCTGAATAAACTGTAATTCCTGTCCCGGAATTCTGACTTCATCTTGATAAGAAACTCGTAGATAATTATTCGGAAACTCATAGATTGAATTATTACCTAAGTTATAAGTAACCCCAAGATAACCTTTCCAACGTTCGTCTTTAAAACCATACGCTGCATAGGTTTCTAAATACAATTTCGGATTCAATTTTGCCATCGTTCTACCCCCAAAACGCAGTCGGAATCCTTCCACTGGGTTAAAACTATAAAATGCATTGGCAGGACCAATCTCAAAATCACCAAAATCTTTGTATCCAAACAAAACCAATCCAGCGATAGTCATAAACCGCTTAAAAGAAGGTACTTGCTGAATACTATCAGCCATTTGGTAAATCCCTTTTTCAACACTGCTTAGTCCTTGATGACGAGCAGACGCCCAAAAATCATCACTTTTATCCAAAGCCATATCCATTAATACATTCTTTTGAATAGGCTTAAAGATACTGTTCTCGATAGGTTTATTCAGTACATAGTTTTGATAAGAAACCGACCGTTTTCCTAAAATTCCTCTTTTATTTTCTTTTTTACTAAAACCAAAGTCGATTGAAATTTCATCTTTAGCAAGCATCAGCTTGTTATCCTCCACAGGAACAAATTCTTGATCCACCAAAAGTTCGTTTACAAAATTAAGATTGATGCTTCTTGGCACACCTAATTTTACTTTTCTAACAGAGAAATTAGAATCTAACGAAATATACATATTCCCAACAAAAGCGAAGTCTGAAGGGTTACGTGGAGAAAATCCTAAATTAACACACTTCATGTTTTGGAATTGAAGTGTATCTAAAATAACAAATCTGTAAAAAGTAGGCGATAAATTAGAAATCGGACTGATAAATTGGTTTGTCAGTAAGCTAATATTACTATCATAAATATTAATATCTTCATACAAACGATTGATATATGAGGCGATACCATTGTTATCAATGTATTGGTCTAACCCAATTTTTTTCTCGCCTTTGATATATACCTTCTCATCCTTCGGATTTTTCCTAAAATACACATCGGCTACAGTCTCTTTTAAATAAAGCGGTAATGAAACATTACCAGTCGTTTTTGAAGTATCAAGATTATCGAAGATAAATTGAAAATTTTTGAACATTTTCTTCTTCTTATAATCTTCATCAATATTGTTTAGGTTTAATTGTACCTTTTCGTATTTCTCGTATTGATAATAGTCTAATCCCTCCTTACGGTTTTCATCGCGGTGAGCAATTACCTTTCTGATTAAAATTACTGCTGGATTATCTTTATTACGGTACTTTTCTTTTTTAGCCTTTACAGTTACTTCTGTTAAGTTTTGCGACTGAGGAATTAATTTAATAGAGATTGTTTGACTTATATCTCTTTTAAAAGTCTTCACTTCAGTTTTATAGCCAATAGATGAAAATTGGATTTTTGTAGCTTGCCCATCTTGAATATCCATAGTATAGTTACCATTGATATCTGTCTGAATGCCTTGCTTTGTACCTTGTACAATGATATTCACAAAGGGAATAGCCTCATTGGTTTTGCTATCAATGATTTTCCCTTTTACTTTCGTTTGTTGTTGTCCGAATACAGACGATATTGAAGCGATGCTCAAAAATAAATAGCATACTGTTCGTAAAGTAATATTACTATTAAAGTGGTTTGCTATTATATTATTAAATAGATATTTTTTCATGATTTTTTGCATTAAACACGAACAATCTGTTCAATCCATAACTATAGACTACGAATACGAACGTCCCGACTAATGCCCTTATGATTAGATAATCTGCTGTTATAATTTTACTGAGGCCTAAAACACCAAGGGTGTTCATTACTGAACTTCCCATCGAAACAAGTATATATTTCATTAATTGCCATTGGCTCTTTTCAGTTTTTGAATCTTGAAATACCCATAGCCTAGACAAAACAAAACCAATGATTCCACCAGCAACATTTCCTGCAATTGTAGACCATGCATAAGAAAAACTTAGGTAGTGAAGCACTAAATAAGAAGTACCAAAATCTACAAAGGTTGCAAGACCTGAAACTGGAACAAAACGGAATAAAGGTTTGAAAAAATTAGACATCGCTCACAGGAAAAAGATGATTACTTGTAAACATCCATTTGCCCAAATTCCTGCCATTACATCATCAAGCATTACACCCCAACCATTACCATATTTTTCAAAACTTCTAATATTGAATGGTTTATATATATCAAAGAATCTGAATAAGATAAATGCTATCAGTAGATTTTGCCATGAAAATGGGATGAAGCATAAACTTAGACACATTCCAGCCACTTCGTCGATTACTATTTTAGAAGCATCTTCGCCCCAGTGTGTTTCCATGATGGCAGACGACCATCTGCCTACGAATGTAAATACTACTGTTAATACAATTAAGGTTAGATGGTAATAAAAAGTATCGTTTACCAAACGAAAAACTCCTGCTACAATAGCACAAGCTAGCAATGCTCCGAAAGTTCCCGAACCTTTTGGGATAAATCCTAATCCGAGTCCGGAAGCAAAGATTTTATGAAAATTCAACATAATAGAAAAATGGCTCTTGAAATTTTACATGAGCAAGAGCCATTTCTTTTATTGGGTAACTAATTAGAGTTCTACTTCTGCATCAACATCTTGATAATAGTCCATACCAAGATTAGTGATTAGTTCTTCGCCCATTAAATAGCGAAGTGTATTTTCTAATTTTTCCAATTGTTTGAAAATATCATGAATTGGCTCTAATTCTGGTAATGTTTGCGGAGCTTTCCAGTAGAATGATAGCCATTCTTGAACGCCTGATAAGTTTGCTCTTTGAGCAAGGTCTAGAAATATTGCTAAATCAAGTACAATTGGTGCTGCCAAGATAGAGTCACGGCAAAGGAAATTGATTTTGATTTGCATTTGGTAACCTAACCATCCAAAGATATCGATGTTATCCCAACCTTCTTTGTTATCACCTAGTGGTGGATAATATTCAATTCTTACTTTATGGTGAATATCACCGTACAATTCTGGATTGATATTAGCATCCAAAATACCGTCTAATACGTTTCCTTTAGATACTTCTTTCGTTTTGAAGTTTTCAGGAGCATCCAATACCAAACCATCTCTGTTTCCTAAGATGTTGGTTGAGAACCAACCTCTAACACCCAAAGCACGAGCTCTAAGACCTGGCGCAACGATGGTTTTCATCAATGTCTGACCAGTTTTGAAATCTTTACCTGCTATTGGTGTTCCAGTAATTCTTGCTAGTTCTTCTAAAGCAGGGATATCTAAACATAAGTTAGGAGCACCCATAGCAAAAGGAACATTTGATTTCAAGGCTGCATAAGCATACATCATTGAAGGAGCGATGTCTGGGTCGTTGTTTAAAAGACCAGCCTCAAAGTTTTCTAAAGATGCGTGAACTTCTTTAGCTTCATGATAAATTTCAGTAGAACCACACCATACCATTACTAAACGTTCGCAGTCATTAGCAATTTTGAAGTTGTCAATGTCTTCAAGCAACGCTTCAACCAATTCTTGTTTAGTTGCGCCAGTTTTTACGTTTTCGCCGTCAAGGTTTTTCACATAACGTTTATCAAAAACGGCTTTCATTGGTTTAATCACTTCAAGCTCATCTTTCACTTGTTCGATTAATCCCCTTTCCAGTACTCCGGCATTCACAGCAGCATCATACATGCTGTCGGCATATACATCCCATCCACCAAATACCAAATCATTTAAATTAGCTAAAGGCACAAAATCTTTGATTTTTGGATTTCTATTCTCTGTGCGTTTTCCAAGGCGGATATTAGCAGTTTGAGTAAGAGAGCCTGTAGGTTGAGCGATGCCCTTGCGGCTTGCAAGAACGCCTGCAACAAATGTAGTTGCAACGGCACCCATACCTGGCATTAAAATTCCCAATTTACCTGTGGCTGGTTGTACAATGATGTCTTTCATACGATTAAAATTTTAAAAATGCGACGAAGAAAATTCAAAAAACGGACATATTGGTATACTCGGTTTCTTCGAATTATACATACAGCATTATCTGTATATGATTTAAAAAAAGTATTTAGATTAATTATTACTCTAATAAAATAAACTATGGAAACTTTTAAAAGGTTCAAAGTTTTCATCCTTAGATTTAATATTTTTTACCCCTAAAAACGGTCTATTAAAACAAGGAATAGTACAAAAAAATATTTTACGAAACTTTTACGAAACAAGTGTATCTTATTTAGAGTCTAAAAAAAATGACTTATGTTAATAATTTAATGAAAAGAAAATTTTACAGCTTTTTATTTCATTTAAGTATCATTAAGCTGGTTAATAATAATACTAATTAAACCTTATTATCAGTTATTAGATGTAAAGACATACCTTATAGTATACTAAAAAAACTATGCCATAGGTAATTAGACTAATAAACAATAATAAGGTTTAATTAAAAAAATAAATTAATCAACAAATTGTACAGCGGGTACGTCTTTATTGGATTTCATTCTAAATTTAGTCCAACTCTCTTTTAGTCTATCTACTAAGTAATAAACCATTGGTACTAAGTACACTGTAAGTAACATTGAGCTAGTTAAACCACCTATCAACACCCATGCTAACGAGTTTTTCCATTCGGCACCAGCACCACTTGCCGTAGCAATAGGAATCATACCAATTACCATGGCAATGGTAGTCATTAAGATAGGACGCAAACGCTCTTCTCCTGCATATAATATCGCTTTGCGGAAGGGTACGCCTTCTGCTTTTTGCTGATTAGCAAAGTCAACAATCAAGATAGCGTTCTTTACTACTAACCCCATCAACATCAACATACCAAGCATTGCAAAAATCCCAATATTTGAACTTGAAAGTGCTAAGGCAAGTAATGCTCCAATGACTGCCACCGGTATAGAAAGCAATACTACTAAAGGATAAATAAAGCTGTCGTATAACAAAACCATGATGAAATACACCAAAACTAACGCCGCTAACATGGCCAATCCTAATGAGCCAAAGCCTTCGTCTTGGTTTTTAGCATCTCCTCCCCATGTAAGCGTTACATTACTTGGCAACGGATTTTTGACTAAATCTGCTTTAATGGCGGCAATCAATGTTCCTGAACCAAGCCCCAACGTATTGGCTGTTACGGTAACCGATGAACGTCTGTTCTTTCTTTCTAAAATAGAAGGCCCAGTGCTTAAAGAAACATTAGCAAATTCGGCTAAACGAACAGGGCGAGCTGCTATAGGACTGTAAAAATTAATATTTTTTACATCTTCTGGGTTCTTACGGTCGAAGGCGTCCAACATAATTCTAATGTCATAGTCTTCTGAACCATCTTTAAATTGCGAATCGTCGTTACCAGCAAAAGCATTCTGTAAAGTAGCACCCACTGTTTGGATGTTTAGTCCCAGTTTCGCCATTTTCTCACGGTCTACATTTACCTGTACTTCTGGGTTTCCATCATCTACAGAAATATTTATATCGTTGGCTCCAGGAGTGGTTCTTAATCGATTACTCAAATCTTTCGCAGCTACCAACAATTGGTCTAAATGTTCCCCTCCTAAAAATATTTCAATAGGTGCTGACCCTGAGTTAACCATCCCAATGATTGAAGAATTAAATTCTACCCCTGCAAATTTCTGACCTAATTCCTTACGTAAATCAATCATAAAATCTTCCGTAGCTTGGTGCTTCTCGCGTTCTTCAACAGGTTTTAATTCAACTGTCAATTCGCTTCGGTTAGTTTCACCTTGACCCGTACTATTCAAGCCTGTACTTGCACCACCAATGTTCGAGAATATCGTTTTAACAGCGGGATTCTTATGCAAATACGTCTCTACTTCTCTTACTTTCAGGTTGTTTTGTTGTAACGAAGCACTTTTATCAAGTTTCATCGTCAACAAAAACTTACCTTGGTCGCCCTGAGCCACGAACTCTTGACCAATAATGCCAAGGGACATCACCCACCCTGTTGCCACAAAAAGTGACACTAAAATGGCGGTAAAGGCTATTTTGTGTGAAAGCACCCATTCTAAACTACTATGATACCATTTTATCAGGGCTGTTAATCCACTTTCAAACCACAATAAAAAAGCTTGGAAAGGATTCTTAGGATTTAGGTGTTCTAGTCTTGCTAAACGGGAGGTCATCCAAGGAGTAAGGGTAAAACTTACTAATAAACTGACCATCGTAGCAAAGGCAACTGTCAATGAAAACTGGCGAAGTAAATCAGCAATTACTGAGTTCACAAACGTAATTGGTACGAAAACTACCACAATTACAAGCGTAATAGCTACAGCGGCAAACCCGATTTCGCTCATCCCATCAAGGGTGGCATCCCAACGATTTTTGCCCATTTCTAAGTGTCTTTGAATATTTTCTAAGACCACGATAGAGTCATCCACCAAAATACCAATTACCAATGAAAGGGCCAACAATGTCATCAAGTTCAGTGAATAGCCCATTAGATACATAAACAAAAAAGCAGAAATCAACGAAGCAGGCACTGAGACCATTACGATAAAAGCATTACGGAAACTATGCAAAAACAAAAGCATTACTACAGCCACCAAGATAACAGCCAGAAATAAATCGTGCGTTACAGCTTCTACAGACGCTAGGGTAAAAATACTGCTATCGTAAGCGATGGCAAATTTTACTTTATCACTAGCATTTGCCTTTTCAATAGCGGCTAGTTTTTCCTGAACTAATCGGCTAATTTCTACAGCATTGGCATCAGATTGTTTCTTGATAAATAGACCAATCCCATCAGTACCGTTATAACGGCTAATACTTTCTATTTCACCTAACCCATCTGTAATATTGGCAACGTCTGCTACACGAATCGGACTTCCATTAGGTGGAGTAGCAATGACTAAATTTCTGATTTCGTCTAGTGAAGTAAATTTACCAGCCAAACGCAAAGTCATGTTTTCAGCTTTACTCTTCACTTTACCAGTCGGGAAATCTAAATTAGCTTGGTCAATCGCTTGGGTTACCTGAAGCAATGATAAGCCATAATAATTCAATTTATCATCATCTACGTTTACACGAATCTCACGTTTCTCTCCTCCTACCATCGTGATTTCGGCAACACCTTGTATTTGCTGAAGAACAGGTAGATATTTGTCTTCCACTTGCTGATAAAAAACTGAATTCGGTAAGCTTGAGGTAGCCAACAACTGCATAATTGGCTGGTCGCTCGGTGATATTTTTGAAAGAGATGGTGTTTTAGCATCCTCTGGTAAATCACTAACTATATTATTCACATCTCTTTGTGCATCTTCCATCGCCTTATCCATATCGGTTCCAGCTTTGAATTGTACAATAACGATAGAGGCACTTTCTAAAGATTTTGAGGTAACGATATCTATATTATCAAGGCCAGAAATAGCATCTTCAATCTTTTTGCTCACTTCCGATTCCACCTCCGTAGGTGCTGCCCCTGGATAGATGGTTGTAATCGTTAATGTTCCAATTGAAAACTCTGGCAATAATACATAACTCAACTTATTATACGATACTACCCCTCCTAATACTAACACAGCAAATAGTACTATAATAACAGAAGGGCGTTTTATGATGGTTTCTACGAATTTCATTAGCTTAATTGTTAGATTTATTGAGCCACTACAGGCGTACCATTTTGTAAGTTAATTTGTCCACTTACAATTACTTGGTCACCTTCTTTTATTCCTTTAGTAATCTCGTAATATTCATTGTTTGTCACACCGATTGTTACGTCTTTCAACACAGCCTTTCCGTTTTCAATAATGTAAACCTGTGCTTTTTTAGTAGAACCAACAATTGCCTGACGGGGTACTGCTAACGTTTGTGCTTTCAATTGGTTTTCATTCACAATTGAACCATACATACCCGCTTTCAAAGGATTGTTATTACCATTTTGAACGATGATTTCGACAGGATAATTATGAGCGGCATCGCCTTCAACACCTACCATATTTACCTTACCCTTGAAGTATACGTTAGGGTATACTTGCGTTTCGATAGAGATTGATTGACCAACTCTGAATTGATTAATTGATTTTTCAGGAATACTTACTACTAATTTTAAAGAAGATATATCTGTGATTTTAGCAATAGGTGCACCCATCGATACTACTGAACCCTTCTCAATCATTTTTGAAGTAACAATCCCTGAAAAAGGAGTTGTAATCACGGTATTCTCTAATTGTTTCTTCAATTGCTTGATTTGCGCTTGCGTTCCTCTGATACTCAATTGAGTTCTTTCTAAGTTCACTGCTGGTACTGCATCACCTTTTACTAATACTTCATAACGTTTTAAATCATTCTGATAGCCTTCTAGGGTTACCTGCAATGCTTCAATTTGAAAACGTATTTGTTCGTCATCCAATTTAGCAATCAATTGTCCAGCTCTTACGCCTTGACCTTCATTGATAGGCAATTGAATCACTTCTCCACCTGCCAAAGGCTTAATTTCAATTTCACGATTAGGCGTAAAAGAACCTAAAAACTCACTTTCTTGAGATAAATTTCTTAGCGCTGCTACTGACGTAGTGACACCAACCTTTAGGTTTACATCAGGCTGATACACTTTCTTTTCTACTTTTTCTTTGTTAGAAGATAATTTCCATGCCGTTAGGCCAAGGGTGGCAATAAGGGCGAAGATGATAGTAAGACGTTTCATTGTTTGATATGTTGATTTTTTATAAATGAATATTATTGTTTAGGAATAATTGTACCCGAGGCTTTTTTCCAATTCAAATCAGCAGAACGCAGATTAACTAGGGTGGTTAAGTAATTATTCTGAGCTTCTTGCACGGCATTTTCCGCTTGAATTACTTCAGTTAACGCCGTAGTTCCTTCTTTAAACTGTAATTGTGTTTGTGTATAAACCTTTTCTGCTAATGCTACTTGTTCTCTGCTAGCAACAATGTTTCTTTGTTCTACATAAAACTTGGTACGTGCATTGGCAATATCCATCGAGATACTCTCTCTGGTTTGTTCTGATTGAATAGATATTTTTTGATTCTCAATCTTTTGCTGAACAAGTTTAGATTTTCTGGCAGAGCCATCATAGATATTCCAGTTTAGTTGCAAGCCAACCCAATACCCCGGTACATTTTTCAGCACACTATTATCACCATCTTTTCCGAAAAAAGTAGAGTTAGCCACACCATAAGCTGAAAGTGTCGGCAAGAAACCTGCTTTCGTATTCAACGTACTTTGTTCATTCAAAGCTTTTTGGCGTTCTAAAATCAACAGATCCGTTCTGTTCATAGCATCGTTGGCTATTAATGTTGGTACTGCAGCATTTTGGTCGATGTCGATTTTTACACTTAGGTTCTCTGATTGAGAAGTCCCTGTCAGATATTTCAAAGCATTGATTAATTCTTGATATGAACCTTGAAGAGATTCCAATTGTGTTTGAGACTGTGTTCTACTAATTCTCAGTCTATCTACATCAATACCTTGCGATAATTTATTTTGGTATAGTAAATCTGTCACCTGAATTAATCTATCGAGCGAGGTAATATTGCTTTTCAAGAAAGCCATCTGTTGAGCAATAGTCTGTAGATTATAATAAGTAGTAGAAACGCTATAGGCTACTTCTTCTTTGGTTTTTAGGGTTTGTAAACCCGCCAAGTCAACACTTAGCTTGGCAGCCTTTAAACCTATGTTGATGGAAGGGCTATACAAGGCTTGCGAAACCTGTACTGATGTTGATAAATTATAAGGTAAGCCCAAGGCCAACACTTGGTAGCTTCCTTCAGGTCCACCAAATGTTGAAGCAGGGACTACTTGTCCGGGGATTTTCAAATAACGTTTATAGTCGCCTGTCAAATTTACTTGCGGTCTTGCTTTAGCTTTTACTTCACTAATCTGCGCATCTGTTTGTTGTTCGTTTAACCTCGATAATTGTACTTGCTGATTGTTCTTTAAAGCTTGGTCTACTAGTTGGTCGAGCGTAAGTTCTTGTGCCTTCGTTACTGATGCTACTAACATCATTATAAAAACGAAAGACCATCTTGAATGTATCATGAGTGGAATAATTTAATCGTTTAGTTTATTCTTTTGATTTATTTATATGATTTAATCATTTGATTAAAATATAGGTAAAAAAATTAGCCCTATTTTTCAGAGCTAAATAAATATTGGGTAATCATTTCCTTGACTAATACTTTATGTTTTTCAGCAAATACATCAAATTCTTCATCATTCATGTTCCAAATCTTGCAGGTCATTACCTTTCCTTGGAATATAAATTGAACATTTGATTTCATCAAAAGCAATATGTGCTGAATATCTATTTTCTTAATTGCCTCGGCTTTGATAGAATCATTCAGTTGTTGAGCAAAAATGGAATGAAATATTATTTTATCAAAAGAGACGGCACTAAAAAAACGGTCAGGATTTCGATGTAGTTCGTGAATAACAAAATTTGATAAATCGGGATTCCTTTTAAACATTTCAAAATCATGATCAATAATTTCCGAGATTTTTTCTTTCAAAGGAATAGGCTTATTAAATATCTCGATAATCCCATCAAAAAACAATTGAAGCATTTCCTGAAACACGCTAGCAAACAGTTTTTCCTTACTTCTGAAATAATAGTTCATCAAAGCACTGTTTACTCCGGCTTCTTTGGCTATGTCTCGAGTAGTAGTTCCATCAAACCCTTTTTCTAAAAAAACTTTAATAGCAGCTTCTTTAATTTTATCTTCCGCTGATTTTGTTAGGCACTTCATAATTCAATTGATTAATAAGACAAAGGTATACAACAAAATAAC
>NZ_JBWKYN010000038.1:0-35381 GCF_059423785.1 Arcicella sp. GW458-12-2-14-TSB2
GTACTATACAATACTAGTAATAAGCTTATTTTTATTTATACTTTTTTGATATAAATATTTATTTTCTATAAAGAATCAATATTTTTCTATTTACTTGGAATTGACTATACTATTCCATAATTTTGGAATGACTTCCAATTTTAAAGAATCTAATCATTACAAATGAAGAAACATTTACTAACGCTTACTTGTCTTTGCTACTTGCTTTTTTCTCCTAAAATCAGTTTCTCACAAACTACTCAGGACGGCCTAATGATGGCTAAAAAAGAGCTATGCTTGGTGCTTAATTACGACAAAGAATCCTGGAATAAATACTGGGAAGGCGACAGACTGCGTGATAACCAAAATATTGGCACCCTCACTACCCGTTCAGCATCTTTTATGGCTGCCTATGGGATTAATGAAAAACTAAACGTGTTTGCCGTATTACCTTACATTGAAAACGAAGCTTCAGCAGGTACAATGACCGGCTTGAAAGGAGTACAAGATTTAAGCATTGCAGCAAAATATAAGTTTTATACTTATAAAAAACTACGTTTTTATGGCGTAATCGGTGCTTCTGTACCTGTCACAGATTATGTGCCAGACTTTTTACCATTCTCTATTGGGCTTCATTCCAAAACGGCTTCTGCTCGTCTTATCATTCATCAATTATTACCTTATGGCTTTCATATAACGGCTCAAGGGGGATACATTGCTAGAAGTAAAACGAATGTTGATAGAACTAATTATTATACTGGTAATGAGATTGAATATAGCCACGAAATGGCTGTACCAGACCAAGTAAGTACTTCACTAAGAGTCGGTATCAACAAAAAGGCTGTATTAGCAGAAGCTTTTATAGACAACATTCGGGCAACAACGGGAACAGACATTCGTCGTTATGACATGCCTTTACCAGCCAATAAAATGGACTGGACACGTATTGGTCTTTTTGTTACTTGGCATACGCCAATCAAACACTTTTCAGTAAATGGTCATTTCTCACATGTTGTCGCAGGACGAAATGTAGGAAAAGTAGAAGCTTCGTATGGTGCACAGCTACAATATATTGTAGACTTCAAGAAAAAGAAATAGTCTATCTAATAGTTAAATAGAGGCTCATTTTTAATCATTACGATTTGATAATTATCTCCTAAAATCATGAAATTAAGAATTTTATCCATATTTTTTATAAGCTTTATTGCTTTGTCATGCTCAAAAGAAGTTGAACGAGCTTCCTTAAAACCATTAGTGCCAACCAGTAATGAGCCTAATGCAGGCAATTGGAAAATGTATATTGGTCAGCCAACAGATTACACCATTCCAGTTCCACAAGAAACTAGTTCTGCTGAGTACAAGGCAGAATTAGCTGAAACACAAAAAATATCAGCTAATCTTACGGCTGCCCAAAAAAGTGCTTTAACCTATTGGCAAGTAGGTTCGGTAGGCCGTTGGAACGAAATCGCTCGTGAACTTATCGCTCGATACAATTTAGCACCAGAACCAAACGACAACGGTACTTATTCAGCACCCAATTCTGCTAAGCCAGATACGTTGCCCTACTTCCCTTTTGCCAATCCTCCTTATGCATCTAGGGCTTACGCTTTAATTAGTGTTGCTCAATACGATGCTCTTGTGGCAACTTGGGCTTATAAGTTTAAGTATAACAGAAAAAATGATGCTGATAATTTGCCTGATTACCCTTCTGAAGAAGCAGTTATTGCAGCAGCTTCAAGTAGGGTATTAAAATTTTTATTCCCAGGCAGTTATCCAACCCAATTAATTGACAATAAATACGAAGAAGGCCGTCAAGTAGGTATTTGGGCAGGTAAAAATGTAAAAAGTGATATTGATGCCGCTGATATTTTAGGTAAGGCTGTGGCTGATAAAATTATTGCTTATGCCAAAGCAGACGGCACAGGAACAGCTGGTGGAAATTTAACCATTCAAGCACAGTTAGCTGATGCTGCTGTAGCAAGGGGACTTAAAACGGCTTGGAAAAGCTTAGATATTCCTGCTCGTCCGGGTATGTTAATGAAATTTGGGGAAGTAAAAACTTGGAATTTCGATAAAGCTACTCGAGATGCTATTCGTCCTGCTGCTCCTCCAGCATTAGATTCTGACGCTTTCAAGAAAGATTTAGCAGAAGTAAAATATTACTCAGAAAACATTACCCGTAAACAATGGTCTATTGTACAATTCTGGGCTGATGGATTAGGAACTTCGACACCTCCAGGACACTGGAATCAAATAGCACTAGATTTATTAAGAGATGCTAGTTTTTCCGAAATCAGAATGGCTAGGACTTTGGCTTTAATGAATACTGCTATTCATGATGCAGGTGTTTGTTGCTGGGATACTAAATATTATTATTTCTATCCAAGACCAAACCAAGTTGACCCAAGTATAAAAACAGCGACAGGAACACCCAACTTCCCTAGTTTTACATCAGGTCATGCCACCTTCTCGGCAGCAGCAGCTACGGTGCTTTCTTATATATTCCCTAATCAACAAAGCAGTTTAGAGGCAATGGCAAAAGAAGCATCAGAATCAAGAATTTATGGCGCTATTCACTATCGTTTCGATAGCGAGGTAGGCTTGGCTTGCGGAAAGAAAATTGGTGACTATGCTGTAGCCCGTGGAAAAACAGACGGCGGAAATTAATGATGAGTTGTGAGTTAGTGAATTGTGGATGAATAACTTATACAATATACGTTTATTCATCATATTGATTCTTTTGAAACAGAAAATTCACTAATTCACAACTGAATAATAACATTCTTCTATTTTATCCAAAAAACAAACACTATGAAAAAAACTTTACTTTCTCTAGCTATTGCTAGTTCAACTTTGCTCATTCACGAACAAGCTAATGCTCAAGGTTGTGTAGCTGTCCGCCAAATGGGTGGTATTACTGCCATGTCGGCATCATCCTCTTATAATCTTTCAAAAGGTGAATTTCAAGTAGGGGCAAACTATCGTTATTTCCACTCTTGGCGTCACTTTGTTGGTACAGAAGAACAACCTCAACGCCAAACATTAGGCAACGCAGTTAATATCTATCAACATGCTGTTGACTTCAACGTTTCTTATGGACTTTCTAGCAGATTACAATTAAACGCTACTATTCCTTTTGTAAACTCTGAACGTTCGCAGACTTTAACGTTAACTGCTGATGCGGCAAGTAAAAAGTTGACTCGCTACAGCGTAAGTGCTGGTGGTTTAGCTGACATCCGTTTCGGTGCAAACTATTGGTTAATCAAACCAGAAAATGCTCATAAAGGAAATATCATGATTGGTGCTGGTATTAAACTAGCTACAGGAAGTTATACTGCCACTGATGACGCTTTGCAAACTGATGGCACCAAAAAGAGTGCAGTAATGGACCAAGCAATCCAACCTGGGGATGGTGGAGTAGGATTTTCTCTTGAATTCCAAGGGTTCAGACAAATTCACAGAAATATCTATGGTTTTGCGAATGCTTATTATTTATTCAGTCCACAAGAATCAAATGGTACATTCAAATCTGCTCCAAAAGCTGGTTTAGAAGGCTATAACGTATATGCTTCACCAGACCAATATTTTGCTCGTGCTGGTTTTATGGCAGCAGTTGGTAAAAACCAAAACTTTGCATTCTCTTTAGCTGGTAGATTTGAAGGTATTCCTGCTTACGATGTCTTTGGTGGACAGGTAGCCTATCGTCGTCCGGGATATGTAGTTGCAGTTGAGCCAGGTGTTACTTACCGCAAAGGTCAGCATACTTTTAGCTTGTTTGTTCCTTACAACTTTATCAAAAACCGTATTCAAAGTGCCGCGGATATTGCTGATCAGAATTTACAAAATTCTAAAATCACTGATCCTGCAAACTATGTACATGTACAAGGAGATGCAGCCTTTGCAGATTATTCAATCAGCTTAGGGTATTCATACAGAATTGGCAAAAAAGCTAAAGTTCCAACTTGGAAAGTAAACTAATTTTTAACCTTTAAAATATTTAACTTGATTACAAGAGATTATTCTTTCGAGAATAGTCTCTTTTTTTATGACTATCAAGTAGGTCGAGTTTTCAACTCGACTAAAATTTATTGGGGAGAAAAGCTAAAACTGTTCTATGTATGTCGCAGGTCACGGTTTAGTCTCTTTTTATTATGACTCTCAATCTCCTAATTTTCAATCAATACAATTTGTTCTTGATAAAGCTTGAAATTTTCATCCGCGGAAATAATAGGAGTATTTTCACTAAGTGCTGTGGCTAAGATTAGTCTGTCGAAAGGGTCTTTATGGGATGACCAAAGGGGAATAACATCGTAGGCAATTATGTGACGATCTTTAATAGGTATAATTTTAAGATTTGCTTCTTCTAAATATTTTATTGTTTCATCAATAGATAAATTAAACTGTGGTAGCTTACCTATCTTTTGCTTAATAGCAATTTCAAACAAGCTGATTTGACTAACTCAGATAATATTATTTTCTAAAATTTCACGAACTGTAGATGATATTTTAGTAGGCGCTATCAAAGACCAAATCAATATTTGTGTATCTATTAGATATTCCACCATTACATATAATCTTTTAAATCGTCCAGCGGCGCATTAAAATCATCTGGAATAGAATAGCCTTTGCTTGCTAAGCTACCAAGTTTAATACCCTTTTTCTTAATTACTTCTTCACCTTTAGTTGTTTCTATTTCTTCCAAAAACATCACTAAAACTTTTGTTTTCTTTTTGGTTGGAGGAGCCTCTTGTAGTGTCAATTGGCCGTTTTCAAAAACTCCATTGATGGCTGCATACATAATAACGTTATTTTAAGGATTAAATCTAAATATTTATTTTATATGGTTTATCGCTTGTTTAATAATCATTCCTTTATCAAAAATGACAATTAAAAAGATTCTTTCAAAACTTTTACCTGCATTTTTCATCTCAAACCCACTCTAAAATCCAAACATTTAAGACCATCTATTCAAAACATATAATGATAAAGATATAATTATCCACAGTATTCAGCCGTTTACTAATTTTCAATGAAGATTTATTGGTAAAAAATTGATAATCAATTAAACTTTGCTGAACTTCTCTCAGATTTTCACAAACCCATTTAATTCTGTTTTACGATTTTCTAAATCGGCTCGACGCTCTATGAAAACCTCTTTTTATCGCCCAAAATCGGGTATCTACTTCCTTTTTCTTAGCTTTTTTTTCTTATTATCTTGTTCAAAATTTGGGGATGTCACTATCCAGAGCATGAATTTTGAAGATGAAGTACAACTTACCCAAAACCTTGTTTTTACATTTAGTAAAGATTTAGTCAAAGAAGCTGATTTAAATACTTGGTCTTCTGAACCACTGATTGAGTTTTCACCAAAAGTGGAAGGGAAATTTAAGTGGACTGCCACTAACGAATTGGTATTTTCGCCTGCTGTAGGTTTTGAAGCTGCAACCGATTATTCGGCTGTGGTGAGCAAAGGTATTTTAGCCAAAGCTGAGAAAGATTTAGGGCTAGATGCAGATAAAATAAAGTTTCATACGCCTTATTTAAAAATAGAAAATGTAGAGTCGTTTTGGACAAAATCAAGAGAGGATGGTCTGCCAACTGCGATGTTGAAAGTTAATTTCAACTATCCTGTTAATCCCCAAGAATTAGCAAAATCATTGACGGTGACGGATGAGAATGATAAAAATCAAGATTTTCAAATTACCCAGTCTGGAGCTATCGCAAGTGTTTTAGTAAAATTAAAAAATCAAGCAGAAGCCAGCGGAAAGTCTTTTAAAGTGACGATTGACAAAGGGCTTTCAATGCCAAATTCTACCTTTGAAACGTCGGAGGAGTTGACGTTGGAAACTACTTTGCCAGACTTAAAAACATTAGAAATCATCGATATTCAACATGGTTTTGAGAATAACCAAGGTTATGTAAAAGTAATCACTAACCAAAGTGTATCAGCGGAGCATCTGCAAGAGATGTATTCTATCGAAACTGATGGCGGTGAAAAACAACAAGTAGCAGTGGAGGAAGCCGTTATTGAGTACGACTCTACGGGTAACCCTATCGAAACGCAAACTACTGTAAAAGCCCCAGAAAAGAATAATCCAACCCTAAGTACCAAGGTTGAAACAATAGAAAATGGGTTTATCATCCGAGGTGATTTTAATGAAAGTGATAATTATGTACTGACCATTAAACAAACTATCAAAGGTATCCTTGGTGCTAGCCTGTCGGATGAATATACTAAAGATTTGTACTTCGGTAAAATGCCTGCTTCAATAGGCTTTACCAATTCAAAAGCCATTTATTTATCATCAAAAGGAAATAAAAATATAGCCGTAAACATCGTAAATACCCCCAAAGTAAATGTAAGGATTGCAAAGGTTTATGAAAATAACATTTTGCATTTTATGAAGTATGGTCGTTACCAAAACTATCAGGATTATAACGAAGAAACAGGCGAATATAAAGCAGGGTCATATATGTACGACATGGATGAATCAGGTCAATATTCTGATGTAATTGTTAACAAGACCATAGAGACCTCTAATCTTGCCAAAGTAAAAGGTGTCAGTGCGTTAAATTTATCCTTGCCTGAGCAAAATAATATCAAGGGGATTTACTTAGTAAATCTTAATTCTAATGATGAATATTATAACAATGCTACCAAACTTGTCAGTATTTCGGACATTGGTTTAATCATGAAAACCTCTGAAAACGAAGTGGTAGTATTTGCCAATGCTATCAAAACGGCTGAGCCTATGCGTGATGTAGAAATCAAATTGATTTCGAGCAATAATCAAACGATTCAAACCGCAAAAACGGACTCAAAAGGCATTGTTACTTTTAAGGATTTAAAGGCTTCAGGTTTTAAAGTAGCGATGATTTCTGCCCATACAGCAGACGATTTTAATTATTTATTAATGGATGGTTCGGAAGTAGAGACCTCTCGTTTTGATGTAGAAGGCAAACGTGATAACGTTTCTGGCTTCGAGGCCTTTGTATATGGCGATCGTGATATTTATCGCCCGGGGGAAACCATCAATATGAATACCATTATTCGTAAACAAAATTGGGAATCTGTGGGAGAAATTCCTGTAAAAATCAGGTTACTCCTTCCTAATGGTCGAGAATATAAAACCTTTAAAAAACAAACAAATAGTCAGGGAGCTGTTGAGTTATCCATACCAACTAGCACCTCCGCCATTACGGGTACTTATGTGCTAGAAGTGATGAATGCCAATGACGTCTTGTTGGCTTCCCGCAATATTTCTATCGAAGAATTTATGCCTGATAGAATCAAAGTGGATGTAAAGGCTGGCAAGGAATTTTATCGTAATGGTGAAACCATCCAAATTTCAGCTACTGCGTTGAATTTATTTGGACCGCCTGCTTCGGATAGAAATTATGAAATGCAGTTTAAGCTGAAAAGAAAACGCTTTGAGGCAAAAGCCTTTAAAGATTATGTATTCGATATTCAAGACAATACCAATTTTGAGGACATAACTCGTGAAGGTGTGACCGACGCTAGGGGTATGGCTAACGAAAACTTTCAGATTCCTGTTACTTATAGCAATATGGGTGTATTGGAGTCTAAAACATTTGTAACTGTTTTTGATGAAACAGGTCGCCCCGTAAATCGCTTGAAGAAATTAGATGTCTTTACACAAGCTGTTTTTTATGGTATTGGAATGCCCGATACCTATGTAAGCACCAATGTTCCTGTACAAATTCCGTTAGTAGCTTTGAACAAAGACGGAAAACCTACTACAGCAAAAGGTAAAATAGAAATTGTGCGTTTTGAATACCAAACTGTTATTCAGAAAAATGCTGATAATACCTTGAAATACTCGTCTAAAAAGCAGACAAAGGTGGTATATTCAAGAGCTTTGTCATTTGACAATGGCAAAACAAGCATTGCTTATGCCCCACCAGTTTCGGGAGAATACGAAGTAAGGGTACATAGCGAAGGAGCAAAATCTTGGACAGCTCAAAGCTTCTATGCTTACGGATTTGGCTCTACTGAAAACAGTTCTTTTGAAGTAAATAACGAAGGACAGGTTGTGATGGAGTTCGACAAAGAGAAGTATAATGTCGGCGACCAAGCTAAGGTACTTTTTAAAACACCTTTTGCAGGTAAATTAATTGTTACGGTTGAACGAAATCACGTGTTAGAAAACTTTGTGATTGAAACCGATAAAAAATCGGCTGAATTAAGTTTTACTATTCGTAAAGAACATTTGCCTAACGTATATGTTTCCGCTACGCTGATTCGTCCACTAGATAACTCTAATCTACCCCTTACGGTAGCACATGGTTATGCTCCTGTAATGGTAGAAGATACCGACAATCAATTACCGATTGAGATTGTAGCTGTGGAAAAATCTCGTTCTAAAACCAAACAGAAAGTAACCATTAAAACCAAAGCCAATACGGAGGTAACGATTGCGGTAGTAGACGAAGGTATTTTGCAGTTGAAGAACTTTAAAACACCAGACCCATATAACCATTTTTATCAAAAACAGGCTTTGGAAGTAAATAGCTTTGATTTGTATCCTTTCCTTTTTCCAGAATTATCGATTGCAGGAAGCTCATCTGTCGGTGGTGATGGGTATGATTTAGAAAAAAGAGTAAATCCATTAATTAATGGTAGGGTAAAATTGGTAGCGATATGGTCGGGCATTGTGAAAACTGGCTTTAGCGGAGAAACTACTTTTGAATTTGATATTCCACAGTTCTCTGGCGATTTGCGAATTATGGCGATTGGCTATAAAGACGAAGCGTTCGGTTCTGCTACCAAAAACATGAAAGTAGCCGACCCACTGGTAGTAAGCACAGCTTTGCCAAGATTTGTTTCGCCTAATGATGAAATCCTAGTACCCGTAAATGTCACCAATACTACTAAACAAAATGCTTCAGTAAGTGCTAGTGTTACATTGTCAGGTGGTTTAAGTGTTGTAGGGAACAAAGTTCAAACTTTGGTGATTCCTGCTGAAAGAGAAGGTAGGGCATATTTCACGGTAAAAGCTGGAGCGATGACGGGCAATGCAGTGGTAAATGTTACAGTAAACGGCTTGAAAGAAAAGTTTACAGAGAAAATAGATTTAACCATTCGTCCTACTACTTCTTTGATGAAAACTGCTACTTCGGGTGTTGTTAATGGTGGAGGAACGGCTACGGTAAGCTTAGATAATGACTATTTACCAAACAGTCTAAGTACCGAAATTACGCTTAGCAAATCGCCAATGGTACAGTTTACTAATCAGTTTCAAAACCTGTTGGATTACCCTTTTGGTTGCGTAGAACAAACAACGGCTTCGGCTTTCCCACAATTGTATTTTGCGGATTTAGTTAAACAGATTCAATCGGGTAAAAAACCTTATTTAAAAACAGGGGATAATCAGTTGAATCCTCGCTATAATGTAGAAGCGGCTATCAGAAAACTAGAAACCATGCAGTTACCTAGCGGTGGAATGTCGTACTGGCAAGGTGGTGACCGTGAATCTTGGTGGGGTTCAGCCTTTGCGATGCACTTCTTATTAGAAGCTCAAAAGAATGATTTTGAGGTAAATAATGCTACGTTAGGCAAACTGATTGAATACCTAAACAATCAATCAAACACCAAGAAAACCGATACTGAACATATTTATCAGGGTAGTGGCTATACTTCAAAAGTAATTGCTAGCCGAGAAACGATTTACAGTTTGTATGTGTTGGCTTTGGCGGGTAAACCTAATCGTTCCGTGATGAACTATTATAAGGCTAACCCAAATGTGTTAACTATCGATGAAAAGTACTTATTGGCCTCCGCTTATAGTCTGATAGGCGATGTGAGAAGCTATTCGACTATTCTGCCAAAAAGTTACATTTTTGAACAAACAGAAAAACAATCTGGCGGAAGTTTTAGCTCACCAATTCGTAATCAGGCCTTGGTTTTAAATACATTGATTGATACTGACCCGAATAATATTCAAATTCCGACATTGGCAAGACAGCTCTCAATGGTATTAAAGCAAGAACGTTGGCTAAGTACGCAAGAGCAATCTTTTGCCTTTTTAGCTTTGGGCAAATTAGCCAAAAAAGCCAATGCTAGTAACATTACAGCTTCGTTGACGAGTAATGGAAAAATAGTTGGTAATTTTGCTAGTAAGGATTTGTTGATAAAAAATATCGCTAATCAATCTATTATTCGTACCCAAGGCAAAGGTAGTTTGTATTACTTTGCCCAAGCTGAAGGATTAAGTGCGTCAGGAAAATATGAGGAGATTGACAATGTATTGAAGGTTAGAAAGCAATTTTATAGTC
The DNA here is from genome assembly GCF_059423785.1 of Arcicella sp. GW458-12-2-14-TSB2. Classification (NCBI taxonomy): domain Bacteria; kingdom Pseudomonadati; phylum Bacteroidota; class Cytophagia; order Cytophagales; family Flectobacillaceae; genus Arcicella; species Arcicella sp. GW458-12-2-14-TSB2. The sequence continues at coordinate 10,276 of NZ_JBWKYN010000038.1, forward strand.
GTTCAGGACAGCCTTTGGGTGAAGCAAAGTTCAAACAAAATCAGTTGATTGTGGTTAAAATTACGTTATCCACAATGAATGGACTGAATGTGGATAACGTTGTAGTGACGGATATGTTACCAGCAGGGTTGGAAATTGAAAACCCAAGATTGAATGCCGACCGAGAGTTGACTTGGATAAAAGACCAAAGTACGCCAGAGCATTTTGACATTAGAGATGATAGAATTAATTTCTTTACTACCGTAGCTGACAAACCACAAACTTTCTATTATTTGGTAAGAGCGGTTTCAAAAGGTAAATTTCAAATGGGGCCAGTTTCAGCCGATGCTATGTATCGTGGCGAATATAGAAGTTATTCGGGTGGTGGCATTGCAGTGGTGGAATAAAGCTGTGGGTTTGGGAATCTTTGATATTATTTACTTTTACCCGCAGATTATCGCAGAAAAATTCCGCTGATAGTGGAGATATTATCCGAAAAGTATCGGCGAAAATCAGCGGATTAAATCTCCGAAATCAGCAGGTAAATTTTTCCTGCAAAGATTGAAGAAATATAATCACTCATTCACAATTCACTCAATCAACATTAAATTTGAACCAAATAGGATTCTAAAAACGTTTTAATACAAAAATTAATATACATTAAATAATCAAAAACAATGAGTTTTTCAGATACTCGACAAGCACACATGAGTGAAATCTTAGCGAACGAAATTGCCAAAGGACAAGTATTTTTGGCAGAAAATAGAAAAAGACCAGAAGTTATTGAAACTGAAAGTGGTTTACAATACGAAATATTAGTACAAGGTGATGGCCCAAAACCAAGTGGTCCAAGAAGTAAAGTTTTGACGCATTATCATGGAACTACTATCGATGGAAAAGTATTTGATAGCAGTGTTTTGCGTAACGAACCTATCAGCTTCGGCTTAAACCAAGTAATTACAGGCTGGACAGAAGGTTTACAATTAATGCCTACTGGCAGTAAATATAAATTCTTTTTACCTCATCATTTAGCCTATGGCGAACGTGGAGCGGGCAGAGATATTCCAGGAGGAGCTACTTTGATATTTGAAGTGGAATTATTGAAAACTAACTAAGAGATTGTTAGTACGAAAAGGGTGGCTTAGGCTGCCCTTTTTTATTTCTCAATTCGATAACTCATTTATTATTAACTTTTCATATATTCATTAAATAATTCCTCTAAATTACAGTAATTAACCTTCGGAAATGGAATCTTTGATAATTCCTTAAAGTGCTTATCGTAAGTAACAATCAAATCTGCATTTGAGGCAATAAAAGCATCTACAAATTTATTGTCGTCTACATCCACTGTGATTAATCCCCATTGATAATAAATAGGATTAATTTTTATCACATTTGGTAGATTGATTAAGCCTTTTAGAATCAATTCAGCATAATTTGGAGAATAAAAGTTACCTATTATTTCTTCATATTCTGCCAAGATTTCCGTAGAAACAACTAATTCAATTTCTCCAGATTGAATAGCATTAAAAAGCCGATGATACTTAGACGACTTTGGTGTAATCATCAACAAACAATTTGTATCAATTACAATTCTCATTACTTATTGTAAGGAATACGTAGGTGTTGATTAGCCAAATCTTCTATATCAGACGGAGTAATATTTTTTTCATACATTACTCTTTCTAACTCTTTTTCAGCTTTATCAAAATAATATTGGGCCATGATTTTTTGTAATTCCTCTGCTTCTTCAGAACTAATATCCTTTTCTGCAAAAAACTGTAACAGATGTAATTGCATCTGATTCATTTTAGAAATTGTCTGCATGTTTTCTAATCGTTTTATAGTCAAATGTAAAACAATTTTAAAACTAGAAAAAATCCTTTAAACACTTTTTTAAAAGACGCTATACTTACTGGTAGTATCAGTTAAATATTTAGCTTTCAATTTAAAAGCAAATATAATATCGTTAAATTAACGACAAACCGTTAAACTTGTATAAATTATAGTTTACTATCCTCTATCGTTTTATTTAACACATGAAAAAACTAATCACCACCGTCTTAGCGTTAGCTAGCTTCACGTCGTTTTGCCAAACACAGAATACTTTTGAGATTGAAACGCTTACCAAACCTGAGAAATTTCTGTACCAAACCTCTTCAAAAGATGTTTTTAAATTTCTAAAAGCAGACATTGAAAAGAATTCACAGCTTCCAGATAGTATCGTTACCTTTGGAGAACATCCATTCTTGACAGGGATTTTAACGGCTTATAAAGAGCATAGACCTTTTGTGATTTCACCAGATATTATGTGGTTACTGATTAGTCAAGGTTTTGCCAGACACATCTCTAACAATTCAGAAACATTCAGAAAAGATATTGTAGCTTTTAAGAACAAAAAAAATCTTAATATTATTTCAAACGATATTCAAATCGGAAATCCTAATAGTAACTGGGAAGCTGTTTTTCCACAATTCACTAGTCAAATTAATGATTATACTGGCAACAAACTAACCAGTGTACTCACAGCAGACTTTACTACTACTACCCCAACAACTAGAATTGTTAGTGAAATTACAGTGATGGAAACCGTTAAAGAATACTTTAATTATAAAGTAGTCTTGATAGGTTGTGGTATCCCAAAAATTACCATTGAAGGAACAGTTGAAGATTGGCAAAAAGTGCTTGATAAGACGAAATATATCGCTAAATACAATCTGACTTGGTGGACATCAGAACTAGAACCTGTATTAAAGCAAATCATTGAAACTAAAAAAGGGAATTTCAAAAAAGACTTCTGGATGAATATGGTAAAAGCCCATACTGAAAAAAAGTATGGCTCGCCTACAACCATCGACGGATGGATTGTTAAGTTTTTCCCTTATACCAAAGAAGGTAAAAAAAGAGACTTAAAGCCAATTGCTAAAATCAACGATTTGGCATCTGAATTGGTAAAAGTACCTTTTGTATTAGAAGATGTTCAACACAAAAAGAGTTATAAAATGGAGTTTTGGGCTGGTTTTGTTGGCTTATCTCAAAACAAAGATGATTATACGTTAAAGCCCGAAATTGCTTGGGCTATCAATAATAAAAACACTTTCGACCCAAAGAAATCTGAGTTTAGATATCAAAAAGACATCGACGATTTATCAATCAGTAATATCGAAACTATTCCGAATGATATTTATTCATTACAGAAAATAGACTATTTACATTTATCATTTTTGAATAAAGTGCACATCCCTGATGAATTAGCCAAAATCACTATTGATAACCTTGAGCTAAAAGGACAAATATCCTCAGAAGAAGAGCAAAGAATTAGAAAATTATTACCTAATACAAAATTGAAGATAAATGGGGAAATGAGGTAATTGTTCAGAAGATAGACTTTCTCTCATTTAAAATTATCATTAAGCCTAAACCATCTTCTCTTTTTATCCGTTAAGTAGATATTGTAATTGTTCATGATTGATTTCCCCCAATGATGAACTGGTTAAACCAAAACAAATACTCCGTCGGGGATTGGAGGTATCTATTTCAATGAAAAAACTATTCTTTACGTTGGCATTATCGATGCTAACCTACATGGGTTTCTCGCAGAGTTGTTGCTCCTTGGCTAAAGATGACATGCAATTAATGGCATCTACAAAAGAGTTTCAGGCCGCTCACCTTTCGCCTCTTCCGTACACACACGTAAGTACTGTTGGTGGTAAAATGATTGAATTCAAAACACCAGATGGCAAAACGGCCAATGCTTATTTAATTAAATCTGTTAAACCGTCAAACAAGTATTTATTTGTCTATCAAGAGTGGTGGGGATTGAACGATTATATCAAAAAACAAGCTGAAGTATTTTATGGCGATTTGAAAGATGTAACTGTTATTGCAATTGATATGTACGATGGTAAAATAGCGACTGACCCTAAAGATGCAGGTGCTTTGATGGCAGGTGCTGACCCTGCGCGTTTACAATCTATCATGAAAGGTGCTTTAGCATATGTAGGACCAAAAGCTAAAATTGCTTCGGTAGGTTGGTGTTTTGGTGGTGGCTTATCTCTACAATCTGCTATCATCGAAGGCAAGCAAGCAGTGGGCTGTGTAATGTATTATGGCATGCCTGAAAAAAATGTTGAAAAATTAAAAACATTGCAATGTGATGTACTTGGTCTTTTTGCAGGAAGAGAGCAGTGGATTTCAAAAGCTGTAGTGGAGCAATTTGAAAAAGATATGGCTACTGCTGGCAAATCTATCAAAGTAAAATCTTTTGATGCAGAACACGCTTTTGCAAATCCGTCAAATCCTAAATTTGATAGAGAAGCCTCAGAAGAAGCTTACTCACTGGCCATTAATTATTTGAAAGGAAAGTTGAAATAGAGCTATAAGCAGTGAGCTATGAGCTTTTTGATTTATGGCATATCAGCGTTAGTCTGTGGTTTAAAATCTCTGAAAATCTGCGGGTAAATATCCCATCCTTAAAATATCAGTTTTTTTAATCCTCTATTTCTAGTACCGCAATATTAAATTTACGGTTGAAATAGTAAAAAGCCATAGCAACATACAGATTGTTATGGCTTTTTCGTTGAAATATAGTAAGTTTAAACTCCATTCAATCATAAAGGATTTATGAAAAAATTGATTCTTTTTACCGTTCTCCTGTCTTGTGTACAAGTTGAGAGTGAAGCCTTTGCTAGCAATGCTGTAAAAACAAGTATTTCGGAAAGCAAGTCAGACGCTGCTTTTAAAACAAAACGCCGTCGTAAAAAAGGTTTTCTTTGGGGTTTGTTCAAGAAAAAAGACTGTGGATGTCCGAAGCATTAATCATTTATCAATTTGATTGATTTTTTATGGTTTTTTAGTAAAATATGTGCATTTTTACCTTAAAACTTTGGTTTTCAATCAATTCGATAAAATTACAATAAATGAAGGCGTCTTTAGAACAGTTGAGAGATTCATCGAACAGCTCGATTTTTTTTAAACAAATTAGTTATTCTTATTTTGATGCTCCTTTTCATTTTCATCCAGAATTTGAACTGACGCTGATTGAAAAAAGTGAAGGAAAACGCTTTATAGGAACAAATGTAGCTGATTTTCAGGTGGGTGACTTGATTTTACTGGGTCCAAATATTCCTCATTGTTGGAAAAACGAAGGTATTGGCATAGAAGGCTCTTCACAGGCAATAGTAGTACAGTTTAAGGAGGAAGTGTGGGGCGATATGTTTTTTAAAAACCAAGAGACAGAACCCATCAGAATATTGCTAGAAAAAGCCAAACAAGGTATTCAGATTACAGGAAAAACAAGAGACCGCATCGCGAAGGAAATGGTTTTTCTATTGAATGTCCCTCCTTTTCAAAGAATGCTTGGTCTGCTAGATTTATTGAATACCATAGCCATTTCTAATGATTTAAAGCTGATTGAAAGTGAGCCTAAACAATTTGAAATGTCGGCAGTTGACTTAGACAGAATCAATAAAATTTATGCTTATGTGATTGAAAACTACACCCAAGAGCTCCATTTAGAAACTGCCGCACATTTAGCCAGCATGACCGAAACAGCGTTTTGTAGGTATTTCAAGAAAATCACTAAAAAAACATTCCTTGATTTAGTAACTGAATATCGGATAAAACATGCCTGTAATTTATTAGCCAATACCGAAAAACAAGTAGCAGAGGTATGTTTTGAAAGTGGCTTCGGAAACATCTCTCACTTTAATAAACAGTTCAAACAAATTACCAATCAAAGTCCCTTAGGTTATAGAAAAGTATTTTTAGCGAAAGCAGCATTTATCAGAAGTGAAAGATGGATAAAGGCTAGTCCTCAATAGTAGTCAGATAAGTATGGTCTTCAAGTACTTTTTTCAGAAACTGAAAGTCGTCTAAATCAGACTCCACAGCCATTACTTCTTTTACTTTTTCAGTAGCTTCTTCTATCAATTCCTGATTGTGCTCTCCTTTTCTTAATACTGCTCTCAACGTTGTAATATCATTGTCAGATAAAAGACTAGCCTGAGGAAACGTTACCTGATAGTTCTCCTTAAAGCTTTCCTGACGAAGTTGTTTTAAACTAACGGCTTGTTTTATTTTCACAACCGCAGTTCCTGCGGCTATATCACCAATTCTTTGTCCTTTGCCATTCGCCGCAGCGGTAATAAGCGCCACGATAGAGCCAAAAAGAACAGTATCAACTAATCTAAATAGCCAACGCATCAAATAAGCGCCTAAGGTTGGTTGAGTGCCATCAAGGTTGATAACCCTAATTTTCATCGCTCTTTTGCCTATGCTTTGCCCATTCATGAACACTTCGAAAAGTAAATCATAAAACATAAGAGGTAACCATAAGAATAAAACCATAAACACAACGCCTAAAATATCATTATTATCAAACGACATACTTAACCCTGAAAACAATAATATACATACAATGCCCCAAGCGATGAAGATAAGCCAGTCGATGATATGAGCCACAATGCGGTCGCCAAGACTAGCAGGTATGAAATCTAAAGCAACATTCTGAGTGGTTTGAATTCGTATTTTACTCATTTTTAAATTTGTAGGGCTAAGGTATATGATATATTTGCCTAAAATAAGAAAAGTTTTTGATGCAAAAAAGTTTGTAGCATGGCAACATTCAGAAAGTTTTGTAACTTTCAGAAAGTTAGCAGAGAGAAGTATTTCAAATAAATTTTATTTATAAACCCATGCGGGAAGCCCTATTTAAAAAGCATAACCTTGATAAATGGCAGGAATTTGAGGAAGACTCAGTCAATGTAAACCCTGACATCCTTTCTGAAAGGTTTGTAGAGTTGACTGACGACCTTTCATATGCGCGCACTTTCTATCCAGATTCGCCAACGACTCAATACCTTAATGGATTAACATCTACCCTTTTTAGTAAAATTTATTCAAATAAACGAGAAAAGGCAAACCGTTTTATCACTTTTTGGAAAGTAGAATTACCTACTTTGTTTTATAATTCTCAACGACAATTACTTTTTTCTTTTATTATTTTCGGTATTTCAGCACTGCTAGGGGCTGTTTCGGCTGCTTATGATGATTCTTTTGCTAGGCTAATTTTGGGGGATAGCTATGTTGAAATGACTTTAGAAAATATCGAGAAAGGAGATCCTTTGGCTATTTATGGAAATGAGGATGAAATCACGATGTTTTTTATGATTACCATCAATAATATCAGAGTATCGTTTATCACTTTTGTGATGGGTATTTTCTTCTCGATAGGTACTGGTTATTTTTTGGTTTTTAATGGCATTATGGTGGGCGTATTCCAGTATTTCTGTTATCAACATGGCTTTTTAGAAACATCTTTATTAACTATTTGGCTTCATGGTACACTCGAAATTTCCTCTATTGTTATTGCAGGTTGTGCAGGCTTAGTCATGGGTAATAGTCTTCTTTTTCCCAAAACTTTTACCCGACTTGCATCCTTCAAAAAAGGGGCTAAACAGGGCTTAAAAATTATTATTGGCTTAGTGCCATTGTTTATCGTAGCAGGATTTATCGAAAGCTTTCTTACCCGAAAACATCTTTCGCTGATACCAAGTTTGATGATTATTTTGCCTTCTGCTTTGTTTATTATCTGGTATTTTGTAGTTTACCCTATACAATTAAATCGATTTAGAAATGAAAAAAACACCCAAAATAATCTTTGAACAGGAACGAGATTTTAGTGATAAAATAAACGCAACTTTTAATTTTATTACTGCCAATTTCAAAACCTTATTTTTGTCTTTACTATACCTGACGGGGCCATTAGTGCTTATTGGAGGCATTTTTGGTGGGTTAGTTCAAATAGCTGCCCTAGAAGTAGGAAACGTTGGTCAGGATACTAAAAATAGTTCTCCAGCAGAGCTATTTGGAGAAATAATGGGTAGAAATACAGCTTATCTGTTTTCTGCAAACTATTTCCTTTCATTAGTATTTTTATTTTTTGCAAGCGTTATGGTCGCCAGTACTGTATATGCTTTTATTATTGAGTACATCCATTCAGATGACCCCAAGACAATCACCATAGAAATGGTTTGGGCACGCGTAAAATCATTATACCTCACCATTCTATCAAGTATTCTAAGTGTAACACTGGCATTGGCAGTTGTATTATTAGTATTTGGTTTTTTTATTAGCCTCATTGTTTCAGGAGCTGGTTCTGGCATTTCTGCTAATTTAGCCATGTTTCTGGCTGGTTTATTAGCATTGCTCACTATTATCTACTTAGGAATTATTTTTATCCTAAATACTTCAATCGTAGCATTTGAAGATATCAGCGTTTGGGATGCTTTTGGTAGAGCCAATTATTTGATTCAGCAAAAATGGTGGTCGACGTTTGGTTTAATAATGGTTTTTGCCATTATCAATTATTTTCTTTCTTTAGTATTTTCGGCACCCTCTGTCATTGTTACTATCATGAAAGTATTGAAAATTGGTGGTGGAGCCTCAGAAAACATTCCCTTAATTATTACAAGTATTATTGCTACCATTGGTAGAGTACTGATTTCATCTTTAACGTATGTGGCACTTACTTTTCAATATTTTAATTTAGTAGAACGCAAGGATGGCACATCGCTAAAATCACAGATTTCGGCCATTGGTCAGAAGAAAACTTTTGAAAATGAAGATGAAGAATATTAGATTGTATTATCACATTTTTATAAATTTAATATTGCTTTCAGCGTATACTTCCTTTCACAGTCTGGCTGTCGTCGTTGATTCTTCCAAAGTAATCGTCAGAAAGCCACAAGAAAGCCAAATAAATGCTTTCAGAAAACTAAAAGACTACCAATATGGTACTGAGCAAGTAAACTATGTAGAAAATTGGTGGAGTCGTTTGTTACGCCAATTATTTGAATGGTTTTCAAAAAATTTTTCTGGTGTGGGTAATCCTAATTTTTGGAAAGGAGTTGCCTATTTCTTTGTAGCATCGGTTGTAGTTTTTATCATTTTAAAACTCATTGGTGTTAATTTTGATGGGCTTTTTAAAAAGAAATCTAAATATGATATTCCATACGAAACCATCGAAGAAAATATTCATCAAATAAATTTTAACGAAGCCATTTCTGAGGCAGTCGCACAGAAAAACTATCGCCTTGCTGTACGACTATATTATTTAAAGGCTTTGAAAGAACTGAGTGATGCAGGATTGATTCATTGGCAAATCAATAAAACCAATCAATCTTACGTTTATGAATTACAATCATCAACATTAAAGACTAGCTTCAATCAGGTAACACGTCAATTTGAGTATACTTGGTATGGAGATTTTCCGATTGATGAAGAACATTTTGTTGAAATTCGAGAGGATTTTTTAAAATTTAGTAATCAAATTATTTAATACAGTTAAGTATCTAAATCGTTCATAAAAACATGAAATATTTCAGTTCAATTACGCTCTTATCCGTGTTGGTATTAATAGCTTTGTCTTCATTCAAGCCTTCATCACATTCTAAAAAAATGTATGATGACGACGATTATGACACCCTAGATTATTATACAATGAGTGTGGCAGGTATTAAGTTAGGGGCTAATTATGGCGTAATTTTAGATAAACTAGGGTCGCCAGATTCGGTAAAAAAAGAAGAAACTCAAGATGCACAACTATCTAATCATTTTGAAGAATACTTCTACGGTAAAGATGTATTTTTTGTAATGGACGAAACAGTAAGTGGGTTTGAATTAAAAACATCTAAATTTAAAATTGATAATTTGGCTGATTTGAAAGTAGGGGACAATATGGCTAAAGTAAAAAAACGTTTTCCGAAATCATATAAGCTTAGGGATGTGGATAACTCTGTGGAAGACTGGATAACTACCGTCAGTGTAAGGTTTGGCACAACTGATTCTTTCTTGGAAATAATGGTTCAAAACGATAAAATTATTAGTCTGACCACTATCACTGACGATGGTAGCGATACAGAATAGTACGTATGAAAAAACATCGTTTTTACCTCTTAATTCTTTCTTTAACTGTACTAGGATTCGTTTTGGTAGAAATCTACACGCCAAAACCTATCGATTGGACTCAGACGTATTCGAGTAAAGATAAAATCCCTTACGGTTGCGAATTATTGTATAAATTACTACCAGAAGTATTCAGAAATCAAAAGATTTCTGATGGTAGAGTGCCCATTTATGCAAAGGGAGCTACTACTATAAACAATACAAAGAGCAATTATATTTATGTATATCAGTATTTTAGGGTAGATTCTATCAACCGTAAAAAACTGTTAGAATATGTACATCAAGGTAATAACGCCTTTATTGCTGCTGAGGATTTTTATGGGTTAAACGATACATTACATTTTGAAACAAATTTTAACCCAACATTTACCAAAGATTCTGTTACTATCAATTTGGTGAATCCTCAGCTTAAAGCTCCCGAAGCCTATCGTTATCATCACCAATCTGTAAGTGCTTATTTTGAGTTGAGTTACAAGAAAGATAGTTTAACCAAACTTGTCACTACGAATGCTATCATCTTAGGCAAAAATCACACTGGAGAGGCGAATTTCATTAAAATTCCTTTTGGGAAAGGCTCGTTTTATTTAAGTACTGTGCCTAAAGCTTTTTCTAATTTTTATCTGTTAAAAGCCAATAACGCTGACTACGCTTTTAAGGCATTATCATATTTGCCCGAACGCCAAGTTTACTGGGATGAATATGTAAACATTATGGGTTTTGGCAAAAACAGTAGAAGTATTTTAAAATCAAAATATGCTAAAGGTGAAGATGATATTGATAGTTCTCCATTCAAATTTATTGCTAGCCAGCCCGCACTAAAATGGGCTTATTATATTACATTGGTTGCACTATTGATTTATTTAATTTTTGAAGGCAAACGCCGTCAACGAATTATTCCTATCATCGAAATCCCTAAAAATACCTCATTAAGTTTTGTAGAAACCATTGGTGCGTTGTATTATAATCAAAAAGACCATAAGGCTATTTCTGATAAGAAAATAGCTTATTTATTGGCCTATATCAGAAATAAATTTCATTTGAAAACTACAATTTTAGATCAGGAGTTTAAAGACGATTTAAGTCGTAAGACTAATTTACCCATTGCCGAAATTAACGAGCTTTTCGATTATGTAGCAACCATGCAAAGTAGCGAACATGTTCAAGAAAAAGATTTAGTTGACTTTAATAAACACATTGAAGCATTTTATAAGAACACGTAGAATATTGAGTGAATGAGTGAGTGAGTTACTTTAGTTGTGAATTGTGAGTTAGTAAATTAAAGTAATGATAACTCTTTAATCTAATAGTCAAACCATGAACAAATCACTTAATAAAAATTAAAAACAATCACTCATTCACTAACTCAAAACTAAAATCAATCACTAAATCACAACTCACTCATTCACAATTCACTAACTCAAAACTAAATCAATCACTAATTCACAACTATATATGGAATTTGAATCAAGAATAGACCTTAGCGATTTACAAGAAGCAGTAGCCAATATCAGAGCAGAAATCGGGAAAATTATCATCGGGCAGCAGAACACCATCGATTTATTGTTAACTGCCATCTTTGCAGATGGTCATGTTTTGTTAGAAGGCGTTCCTGGCGTAGCGAAAACACTTACTGCTAAATTGTTGGCCAAAACCATCTCTACAGATTTTAGTCGTATTCAATTTACGCCTGATATGATGCCTTCAGATGTATTAGGAACAGCTATTTTTAATCCTAAAACAGCCGAATTTGATTTCAAAAAAGGCCCTATTTTTTCAAACATTATCTTGATTGATGAAATAAACCGCTCGCCTGCTAAAACTCAGGCGGCCTTGTTTGAGGTAATGGAAGAACGACAAATTACGAACTCGGGCACTACTTATCCGATGTCTTTTCCGTTCCTAGTAATGGCGACACAAAACCCTATTGAGCAAGAAGGAACTTACCGTTTACCTGAAGCACAATTAGACCGTTTTCTTTTTAAAATCATCATCAATTATCCATCTTATCAGGAAGAAGTACAAATTCTTCAAGGTAATCATACTCGTTCTAGTGCAGCATCCAGCAATCCTGTTGAGTTGATTGATAGCATTTTGACGCCTGCTCAATTAACAGCTTTACGAGAAAAAGTACGACTATCTATTGTTGACATTAAAATTTTAGAATATATCGCCAAGATTATTCATGAAACCCGTAATTCTAAATTCATTTATTTGGGCGCTTCACCAAGGGCATCTGTGGCGTTATTGAATGCTTCAAAAGCCTTGGCAGCTATCAGAGGCAGGGATTTCGTAACGCCAGAAGATGTGCAGGAGCTTACCCCTGCAGTACTTCGTCACAGAATTATTCTTACTCCAGAAAAAGAGATGGAAGGCTCAACACCAGAAGACATCATTGCTCAAATTCTTCAAAAAATCGAAGTACCAAGATGATTGGAGTGATGAGTTAAGAGTTTTGAGTGGTGAATTGTCATAAAGTTTTACCCGCTGATATAACAGATTAAAACCGCTGATTTGCGCTGACAAAATAAATATCTGCGATAATCTGCGGGTAAAGTAATTCACGATAAAGTTTTACCCGCTGATATAGCAGATTTAAAACCGCTGATTTGCGCTGACAAAATAAATATCTGCGATAATCAGCGGAAAAAATCTCTGTAAATCTGCGGGTAAAGTAATTCACGATAAAGTTTTACTCATTGATATAACAGATTTAAAACCGCTGATTTGCGCTGACAAAATATTATCTGCGTAAATCAGCGGAAAAAATCTCTGTAAATCTGCGGGTAAAGTAATTCACGATAAAGTTTTACTCATTGATATAGCAGATTTAAAACCGCTGATTCGCGCTGACAAAATATTATCTGTGTAAATCAGCGAATATAATCTCCAAAATCTGCGGGTAAAAAATACGTTGTCCTCAAGTCTTAAAGTCTAAAAATCCTAAAGTCCAAAATCCTAAAGTCTCAAAATCAAAAATTATATATCCTCTAAAAGTACAATTTATCAATTTTCGTTATACCTTTGTTTTACAATCACAAAAAGGGGTGCCTTAATATAACGGGCTGAGATTATACCCACTGAACCTGATGCGGGTAATTCCGTCGAAGGGATTTTGTAAATTTGGTTTTGCGTTTAGATTACGTGAACAGATTTAAAATCAATCAATTACATAGGGTTTCACATTGTTAAATCTAACGGGATTTGACTCCTTTGCCTGTTGTTAATATTTTCAAAGATGAAAAACTTAACGACTATTCCGAGAAATCTGTTTGCTCAAACAGGTGTTCTCAACCAGTTCGTTGCTATGATTCGCCTTTTGGTAAATCAAAAAAATGATATTATAAGCTATTCAACATTGATTGCTTTAATATTTTTCCTCTCTACTCAATCGTATGCTCAGTATACTATTTCTGGAAAGATTGTCGATGCTGATGGCAATAAACCTTTGGCTGGTGCAAATATTACGTTAGTAAATGCCGTAAGGGGTACACAAAGCAATGCTCAAGGATTATTTATCCTAAAAAATGTAAAAAAAGGTACTTATACATTAAAAATTAGCTTTGTTGGCTACGAGAAAAATGTACAAGTAATTGATTTACAAAAAGATGCTTCTTTCGATTTCGTCTTGCATAAATCTACTTTTGTAGCAGATGAAGTGGTAGTAAGTGCTACCCGTGCGAATGCCAAATCTGCTATTGCCTTCACTGATGTTTCTAAAGAAGATATTCAGAAACAGAACCTTGGACAAGATATTCCTCAGTTACTAAACTTTACACCTTCGCTGGTTTCTACCTCCGATGCAGGTGCGGGTGTGGGTTATACTGGTGTAAGAATTAGAGGGACTGATGCTACAAGAATCAATGTAACCATCAATGGCATTCCATTGAATGATGCTGAATCGCAAGGTACTTTTTGGGTTAATACACCTGACTTGGCAAGCTCGGTTAGTTCTATCCAAATTCAACGTGGTGTAGGTACTTCAACTAATGGCGCTGGTGCTTTTGGTGCTTCCATTAATGTTTCTACTAACGAATTCAGAAAACAGGCTTATGCTGAAATTAATTCTGCCTATGGCTCATTCAATACTTTAAAAAACACTCTTTTAGTGGGTTCAGGGTTGATAAATGATAAATTCACCTTTGATGCTCGTCTATCAAAAGTAACGTCAGATGGCTATATCGACCGTGCTTCTTCTGACTTAAAATCGTTTTACCTTTCTGGTGCTTATTTTGGCAAAAAATCTTTTGTCCGTTTGAATGTGTTTTCTGGTAAAGAAAAAACTTATCAAGCTTGGGAAGGTGTTCCAGAAGCTACTTTAGCAACCAATCGTACTTTCAATTTATATACGTATCCTAACCAAACGGATAACTATCAGCAAGACCATTATCAATTGCTTTCTTCTCATAGTTTATCAAACGCTTGGACTTTCAACTTGAATTTCCACTATACGTATGGACGTGGATATTATGAGCAATTCAAAGAGCAAGATAAATTATCAAAATATGGTTTGCCTAATGTAGTATTGGGTGCAACAACGATTACTAAGACAGATTTAGTTCGTCGTAAATGGTTGGATAATGACTTTTATGGTACTACGTTCTCTTTTGATTATCAAGGAAGTAAAAAGTTAACGGCCAATTTTGGCGGTGCTTTGAATGAATACGATGGTAGAAATTATGGCGAAATTATCTGGGCTCAATACGCTTCTACGTCAAAAATTGGCGACCGTTATTATAATGGCAATTCTAAAAAGGTAGATTTCAACGTATATGCAAAAGCATTTTATCAGTTCACTGAGAAATTAAATGCTTTTGCCGATTTACAACTCAGAACAATCAATTATGAGATTAAAGGAACGGATGACAACCTTTTGAACATTGGACAAAAAGTAGATTATCAATTCTTTAATCCTAAGTTTGGTTTAAGTTACCAAGTATCACCAAGCACTTCTGCGTATGCTTCTTATAGTGTGGGCAACAAAGAGCCTAGTCGCTCAGACTTTGTGGATAACGTAGGCAAAACACCTAAATCAGAAAAACTGAATGATTTTGAGTTGGGTTATAAAACTCAGACAGGAAAAACGGCTTTTGCGGTTAACGGTTATTTTATGAACTACAATAACCAATTAGTATTAACAGGAAAGTTGAATGATGTAGGTAGTGCCATCCGTGTAAATGTACCAGAAAGCTATCGCTTAGGGATAGAAATAGAAGGAGGCGTACAATTAAATAGCTCGTTGAAAATCAATGCCAATGCGACTTTCTCTGAAAACAAAATCAAAAACTTTACAGAGTCAATCTATAATTACGATACTGAATCAGAAACGCTTTTACCTACTTTGAGTAAAACGAATATTGCTTTTTCACCTAATGTAATCGTAGGTTCACAAATATTATATACGCCTGTGAAGGGTTTAGAATTAGGCTTATTGTCTAAATATGTAGGAAAACAATATTTGGATAATACCTCTAATGAAAACCGTAAATTGAATGCCTACTTCACCAATGATGTTCGTGCCATTTATACCATCAAAGGAAAGACATTAAGAGAAGTTAGCTTTAGTTTCTTGGTAAACAATCTATTCAATACCCTTTATGAATCTAATGGCTATACGTATAGCTACATTTTTGAAGGTGTATCTTACACTGAAAACTTCTATTATCCACAAGCAGGTACTAATGTAATGGCTGGTGTAAGTCTGAAATTCTAAGCATTTAGTCAAAATCACATTTCTAGGCTATTTTTTAGTACATATTTGTATTAAAAAATAGCCTATTTATTTATCTATAAATCTAAATACAACGCTAAAATTTACGAATTAAGATTACGCCAATTATCAAACAAAATGCGCCAATAACCCTGCCCAATGATATTTCTCTGACAGGTGCATCTAGCCAACCGAAATGGTCTAATAATAACGAAACAGTCATTTGTCCTGCTACAATCAAACCAAATGTTAAAGCTACACCCAAGCGTGGCATTAATACGATAACAGTGCTGATATAAAACGCCCCTAAAATTCCTGCAAACCAAACATACCAAGGAGCATTTTTAAATTGACTAAATTGTGCCAAAGGAATACGCGTAACAATAGCATATACAGTAAGGGCTACCAATCCTGTAGCAAAAGACAACAAGGCGGCTAGTACTGGATTGCCGACCAATCTTGCCATTTTAGCATTCAACCCTGCTTGTGTAGGGAAAACGGCTCCGCATAGAAAAGCTAAAAATATTAAAAAGTATTGCATTGGATAAATGGTTTATAAAGTATTCTTCCCACAAAAGTATAATATAAAGCCCGAAGGTTTATTCTTATTGTCTTTCTGATGAACAATCCTTATTTTTAGACAAAAACCTTATTTTATGTCTCCGACAACTAAAAAAACTGAAATACTTGCTGGTATAAGTTCCTTTTTGGCTACCATGTATATCATCATTGTCAATCCATCCATTCTTTCTCAAGCAGGAATGCCTTTTGATGCGGTATTAACGGCTACCGTTTTGCTTTCATTTTTCTCTAGTTTGATGATGGGGCTTTATGCTAAAAACCCTATCGTTGTGGCTCCGGGAATGGGCATGAATGCCTTCTTTACATTTACGGCCGTAAAGGGCATGGGAATTTCCTATCAAGTAGCGTTGGGTGCTGTATTTTGGGCGGGCGTTTTCTTCCTGATTTTATCCATTTTCAACTTGCGGACCTATATCGTAAAGGCCATTCCTAAACCCCTTCGTTTTGCTATTTCGGCAGGGATAGGATTATTTATCAGTCTTATTGGTTTTGAAAATGCTCATTTTATCGTTGCCAACCCTGTTACTTTGGTAAGTATCGCTAGTTTTCATAATCCTATCATTATAACTTTTCTTATTGGATTATTACTAACAGCCATCTTGATAGTACGGGATGTAAAAGGAGCTATTATCATCGGTATCGTTATCACTACTTTATTGGCTATACCAATTGGTAGAATGTGGGGTGATGCATCAGCTATTAACTTCGGACAAAAGGCTTTAGTCAATTGGAACGGCTTGATAGCTGCTCCAGATTTTAGTTTAATCTTTCAGTTAGATATCATCCATTCTTTCAAATTTGCTTTATTCCCAATCATTTTTGCTTTTGTCTTTACTGATATGTTCGATAGCCTTTCTACTTTTGTAGGCTTGGCAGAGGCGGCTTACTTATACGATGAAAATGGCGAGCCTCGTAATATTAAACAATCGTTGCTGACAGACGCAGTGGCTACTTTATTAGCAGGAATTTTGGGAACAAGCCCCGGAACGGCTTATATAGAATCGGCAGTAGGAATAGAACAAGGGGGACGCAGGGGCTTAACAGCTATTACGGCGGGTATTTTGTTTTTGCCTTTTATGTTTTTGTCGCCTTTATTATCAGTAATCCCCGCTATTGCTACAGCTCCTGCCTTGATAGTGGTAGGCGTATTTATGATGAAGCCTATTACCAAAATCAATTGGGCTAAAATGGATGATGCTATTCCTGCATTTTTAGCTTTGGTCTTAATTCCTTTTTCTTATTCCATCACCCAAGGAATTATATGGGGATTTTTGTCTTGGACAATCATCAAGGTATTTGCTGGCAAACCTAAAGAAGTATCGCCCGCTCTTTGGGTGATTGATGGTTTTGCTGTTTTGTCTTTAATTATTTCTTGAAGTGATTAGTAATTGGTTATTAGTGATTAGACATCTACCATACATAGTTAAAAGTCTAATTGCGAACCCAACCCTAATCACTAATTACTATTCACCAATCACTTAATCAACAAATGAAAAAAATACTTATCCTACTTTTATTTAGTTTACAAATTCAGGCCCAGAAACCATTAACGGCTATTTTGGGGGCATTTAGTCAAGAGGTGAAATTGCTGGAAGATTCTCTGAGCAACAAAAAAGAAGTAAACCTAAAAGGTATTCGTTTCCTAACGGGCGAGCTTCGTGGGCGTTCTGTAGTAGTTGCTCTAACGGGCGTGGGCAAAGTAAATGCTGCTATGACTACCAGTATTTTATTGATGAACTGGAATCCTGCACAGTTGATTTTCACGGGTATTGCAGGGGGTATTCATCCGGACTTATTACCGGGTGATATCGTCATTGCGAAATCTACTTTCGAACATGATTATGGGAAAATCGATTCTACAGGATTTACTCTGCGTCCTACCCGAAACCCTGCTTATGTAGAAATGAACCCTATTTATTTCCCAGCTGATGAAACACTGCTTAAAAAAGCACAAGGCATTTCTAAAAAAACACCTTATAGGATTGTAGGAACCAGAAATCTCAAAGTGATGACAGGCATTATTGCTACGGGTGATGTTTTTGTAAATTCTAATCAGAAAGTTGATGAGTTACGCATAAAATATGGTGCTGATGCTACGGAAATGGAAGGTGCGGCAGTGGCACAAGTATGTTTTCAACAAAAAATTCCTTGTTTGGTGATTAGAAGTATTAGCGATAATGCCAATTCAAAGGCGCATTTAGATATGAAAACTTTTGAATATGTAGCGGCTTATAATTCGGCAAGTTTGGTATTGGGTATCTTAGGGGATTTATAAAAAAAACTCAGTAATACGAGTTTCCAACTCGTAGCTCGATTGATTGTTAATGATTGTTAAGTAAAAAACTAATGTTATAGCAAAAAACGTTGTCGTTATTAGACTTGTTATTGGATTTGATGACTAAAGGATTACTATCTTTTGTCTTTTAGTCATTAAATCATTGCCTAAAGGCTACTACCCATGAATGCAAAAACACTCAGAATATTTGTTGCTTTGTCTATCCTTCTTTTAGGAGGAGTAATTGTTGTGCAATATTATTGGTTTAATCAAGCCTATAATATCCAAGACCGTGATTTTGACCAACGAACTACGGCCGCTTTGAGAGTAGTTTGCAAAAGAATATTAGCATTCAACAAAAATCCTAACAACAAAATCATTGACCCTGTAGAGCGAGTTACTTCAAACTATTATACAGTGCAAGTAAACGATACCATTAATCACATGATTTTGGAGGAGTTTTTAAAACAGGAGTTTGCGCATAATGATATTCGCATCAATTTTGAATTTGGTATTTATGATTGCTTGAAGGATAATATCAGATATACTTCTTTTGTATGTCATTCCGAAAACTGTGACCGTTCAGATTCGACCAGTTCTTATCATTTCCCTGACTTAGATATTCATAATTATTATTTTGGCGTTCATTTCCCTGATAAAAAACTATTCCTTTTAAGCGACTTAGACAATTGGTTTGTTTCGTCAGCTATTTTACTGGTAGTAATGGCCTTTTTTGTATATGCTTTAATGCTGATTTTTAAGCAAAAAAGACTTTCTGAGATTCAGAACGACTTTATTAATAATATGACGCATGAATTCAAAACGCCAATATCTACTATTTCTATTTCCAGCGAAGTGCTGATGAAACCAGAGATAGTCAATACTCCAGAACGATTATTGAGCTACGCCGCTATTATTAGAAAAGAAGCCGCTCGCTTAAAAAAGAATGTCGATACGGTTTTGCAAACTGCTAACATTGCTCAGAAAATAGATAAGCTTAATTTTGAAGAAGTAGATATTCATGAATTAATCAACGAATTATCCATCAACTGTGAGCCATTGTTTAAAGAAAAAAATGGAGAGTTGATTATTGATTTAAAGGCTACGCATAGCATAATCAAAGCTGATAGACTGCATTTTACCAATATTATTCACAACTTAATCGATAATGGCGTTAAATATTGCGAACGTCCGCCAGTAATCATTATAACCTCAGAAAATATTGGTAATAATTTAATGGTTTCGGTAAAAGATAATGGTATTGGGATTTCAGAAAGAGACCAGAAACAAGTTTTTAATAAGTTTTTTAGGGTACATACTGGCGACGTACATAATGTAAAGGGCTTTGGACTAGGACTTTATTATGTAAAAGAAATGGTAGAAGGTCATAAAGGTACTATCCTACTAAAAAGCAAATTAGGCGAAGGTTGTGAATTCAGGCTATTACTTCCTTGTATCGCTTAGTTTATTCATAAAAAAGGTATCGACCAATGGCTCGATACCTTTCTAAAACCTAAACACCTAACTGATTATTTTTATCACCTCATACCAAATTTCTCCATTTTGTAAAACGGCTCTATATTGAATACCGTCAACAATATAATATGTGTCGCCATTAATTTGTAGTTTCTCATAACCATCAGGAATACTTTCTACTAATGCCCCGATTGGAGGAGGAACAACTACATAATCATTGTTTTGATATTCATAATACGCACCATTATAGTAATGATAAGGGCGATTATAAAGATTGAATACTCTGTGTTCACGTGGTAAATACTTTACTCTGATACCTATAGGAGCAGGAGCCACAACATACGTGTTTTGATAAGGTCTGTAATAAACGCCATTGTCATAACGGAAGTTGATGCCGCCGAAAGAAACAGAGATAGATGTGCTTGGTGCTACATTTACCACAGTGTTTCTTCTAGGTAAAGACGCATAACGCCAGTTGGGAGTATTGTTTCTATACACAACTGTTGTTTGGTTCACTACTGGTCGTCTGTTTATTACTACCTTACGATTGTTATCATATCTGTCATTGCCACGGTTATTGTCGTATCTATCGTTACCACGATTATCATTGCCACGGTTATCGCCTCGTCCTCTGTCATTTCCTCTTCCGTTATCATGTCTTTCATTTCTTCCTTTATCGTCTCCTCTACCTCTGTCACCATGTTGAGCCACACCTACAAAAGAGTTAAGACTAATGCTTGCCATTAAAATAATAGTAGCTAATTTGATTTTACTTTTAGAACCAACTTCTATCGAAGTGTTAGGTTGAATATGCATTGCTTTCATAATAGTATTGTTTTTAATTTTATGTCGGTTAGATTGCGGATATTTTCAATAGTTTAGTCCATTTATTTTCATTAACAATCGTTAACATTTGAGTAAATTGGACGATTATTACCTTATAAGATTAAATTCATTTTAAAATCTATCTTAAATCAATAACGATGAAAAAATACCTTATTTTAATCTGTTTATTAAACGGTTGTTTATTTTCTATGTTAGCTCAAAAAAAGGCTGATAAACAAGAATGGATTAAACTATTCAATGGAAAAAACTTAGATGGATGGGACATCAAGATTGCTGGTGAAGACCTCAATGTAAATTATAAAAATACATTTCGTGTAGAAGATGGCATGATGCGAGTAGCTTATGACCAATACAAAACCTTTGACGATAAGTTTGGACATATTTATTACAAAACTCCTTATTCATATTATATCATTCGCTTTGAATATCGTTTTCAAGGCGAACAATTGGCTGGTGGGGCATCATGGAATGTACGAAACAGTGGGGTAATGTTGCATTCTCAATCAGCTAAGAGTTTATCAAAAGGTCAAAGCTTTCCTGTGTCTTTAGAATTACAGTTATTGGGTGGCTTAGGTAAAGGCGAGCGTCATACGGGTAATCTGTGTACGCCAGGGACAGAAGTATATATGAATGGTAAAATTGTAACAGACCATTGTACTGATTCAAACTCAAAAACCTATAATGGTGACCAATGGGTAAAAGCTGAAGCCATTGTATTTGGCGATTCATTAATCCATCATATTATTGAAGGCGATACTGTTTTGACATTTGAAAAACTACACATTGGCGGAGGTTTTGTCAGTCCTGAATATGACTGGAAGCAAGCCAAAATTGATAATGGTGCTGAGTGGATTAAAAAAGATGGACAACCATTAAAGGAAGGCTATATAGCGATGCAAGCCGAAAGCCATGCAATTGATTTCCGTAATATTGAATTGTTAAACTTAAAAGGCTGTACAGACCCCAAAGCGATTAACTATAAATCGTACTACAAAAAGTCTGATAACAAAAGTTGTGTGTACCGTAAATAATGGTTTAGCTCAATTTATCCCATTGACTCCATTGATAAATGCATTCATTTTCAGCTTTTAACCAATGGTCGAGGGCTCTACCCCTCGGACGGCGTTCATCAAGCCATAAATCATAGGCACGCGCTTTAATTTGTTCAAACCGTTGAACATCTTGCCAATAAAATTCGCAAGTATTTTGCTCGAAATCGAAAGGAGGATTAGGGAAAAAATCCTGTCTTCCTTCGATATCAGCAGTATATCGGTAGCAAAGGTGTTTCTTCGGGCAGTCACCTCCTTTGCACATTGTTATGTCATATAGCATTATTCTAGCATTAAATAGAAATATTGTTTGCTCAATAATATCAACATAATTTATTGATATTCTTTGAATAATCTTCAATCAATTAATTGTCCTTATTCTTTTTACGAATTATTCTAAGCGATATTGTCTATTAAAGCCCCTGATTAAAAAAAACTCTTCAAATTCTTTCATAACTATTTGTATATTAACAAGAAAGCCGTAATTTTGCAGTCCGTTTCATAGCGCAGTCAGGTAAAATTGCCTATAAGTACTTTCAAATGACTGTGAATCAGATTGTTTAGTTACAAAATAATCGACATGAAACACCCGAGGATTTTCAGGTAAGGAAGCTTCCACCCTTATTGGCAGAAAATTTTCAATAACTCAAACGATTTTAAATTTTTACCATAATGGCAAAAGAAATAGCAGGCTACGTAAAGTTGCAATGCAAAGGTGGTGCCGCTAACCCATCACCCCCAATTGGTCCAGCCTTGGGTTCTAAGGGTTTGAATATCATGGAGTTCTGTAAGCAGTTCAATGCTAGAACACAAGATAAACCAGGTGTTATTCTTCCAGTTTTGATTACTTACTACAAAGATAAATCTTTTGATTTCGTAGTAAAGACTCCTCCTGCACCGATTTTGTTGTTGGAAGCAGCGAAAGTAAAATTGGGTTCTGCTCAGCCAAACTTGAAAAAAGTTGGTTCAGTATCTTGGGATCAAGTACGTACAATCGCAGAAACAAAAATGCCTGATTTAAACTGTTTCACCATCGAGTCAGCAATGAGCATGGTAGCAGGTACAGCTCGCTCAATGGGCTTGAACGTAACAGGAGAAAAACCTTTCTAATTTGAAGATTAGATAATTTGAAAATTTGAAGATTGATTTTAATCAACTTTAATTTCAATGTCATTTTCAAATTAGCTCATTTTCAAATTTTCAAATTGAAAAGAATAATGGCTAAGTTAACAAAAAAGCAAAAAGAAGCTCAATCAAAATTTGATGCAACGCAATCGTATTCACTTACGAAAGCTGCTGAAATTTTGAAAGAGATTTCATATACGAAGTTCGACTCTTCAGTAGATATCGACGTTCGTTTGGGGGTTGACCCTCGTAAAGCTGACCAAATGGTTCGTGGCGTGGTTGCTTTGCCTCATGGAACAGGAAAAGAAGTACGAGTGCTTGTACTTTGTACACCTGATAAAGAGGAAGAAGCAAAAGCGGCAGGTGCTGACTTTGTTGGTTTGGATGAATATATCCAAAAAATTGAAAAAGGTTGGACTGACATTGATGTAATTATCACAATGCCAACCGTAATGGCTAAGTTAGGTCGTTTAGGTCGTGTTTTAGGACCTCGTGGCTTAATGCCAAATCCAAAATCAGGTACTGTTACCTTGAACGTTGGACAAGCTGTTACAGAAGTGAAAGCTGGTAAAATCGACTTCAAAGTTGACAAAACTGGTATCATCCACACTTCTATCGGTAAGGTTTCATTCACTCCTGAGAAATTAGCTGAAAATGCTCAGGAACTTATCAACACTTTGTTGAAATTGAAGCCATCTTCAGCCAAAGGAACATACGTGAAGTCAGTTAATTTGTCTTCTACAATGTCTCCGGGTGTTAAAATTGACCAAGGAACAGTTAAAGGTTTGTAATCATGACAAAGGAAGAAAAAGGTATAATTATCCAAGAGTTGGGCGAAAAGTTCGCAGCTACTCCTTACTTCTATATTACAGATACCGGTGGTTTAACTGTTGCAGAAGTAAACGCATTTAGAAGAATGTGTTTCCAACGTGGTTTTGAGTACCGTGTCGTTAAAAACACGCTTATCGCAAAAGCATTGGAAACAACTGGAGTAGACTATACTTCATTTAACGATACAGTTTTCAAAGGTTTATCAGGAATCATTTTCTCACCAGAAAATCCTAAGACTCCAGCGAAATTGATCAAAGACTTCAAAAAAGAAGCAGGTAAAGATAAAATTAAATTCAAAGGTGCTTCTATTGAAGGAGGTTTATACATCGGAGAAGATCAATTAGCTGCTCTTGAAAATGTTAAGTCTAAACAAGAGATGATTGGCGAAATCGTTGGATTGTTACAATCTCCTGCGAAAAATGTTGTTTCTGCTCTTCAAAGCAGCGGTGGCAAATTAGCTGGTATCATCAAAACCCTTTCAGAAAGAGAAGGTTAATTTTTAAACTTGGCGATGATTCATAAGTGATGAGTTGTGAGTGATGAGTTATGATTTTAAAATGCTGATATACAGTACTTTAATTCATACAATAACATCGTTTATTTTACATAAGTTGCTTAAAATTATTTTCAAATTTCCAAATTAGCTTATTTTCAAATTGAAATAGGCTTCCAAGTACAAAAACATATAGTAAATTAATAAAATCGTAAACAATAAAAAATCTTAATACAATGGCAGATTTAAAAGCATTCGCTGAGCAATTAGTGAACTTAACTGTAAAAGAAGTTAATGAATTAGCAGCAATTTTGAAAGATGAGTATGGTATCGAGCCTGCTGCTGCTGCTGCAGTAGTTGTAGCTGGTAACGCTGGTGGTGGTGACGCTGCTGAAGCTCCTGCTGAACAAACATCATTTGATGTTATCTTGAAATCTGCTGGTGCTAGCAAATTAGCAGTAGTTAAATTGGTGAAAGACTTAACAGGTCTTGGCTTGAAAGAAGCTAAAGATTTAGTTGACGGAGCTCCAAAAGCTGTTAAAGAAGGTGTATCTAAAGACGAAGCTGAAGGTTTGAAAAAATCTTTAGAAGAAGCTGGTGCTGAAGTTGAAGTTAAGTAATTAACTGATATTTTACAATAGAAAAAGGGTTGCAACTTAGTTGTAACCCTTTTCGTTTTAAAGACTAATTGAGTGATTTTAAGATAATTATCAATTCCTTATCACTAGAAAAAAGAACTTTTCCTATTAGGGGGTGACTTAAGCCACCCCCTAATAG